>DATIYJ010000067.1 GCA_035517655.1 Nitrospiria bacterium
AAAATAAATTCCCGTTCGGCGATGAGTACTTTGACCTTGCATGGGCGGACTATGTGATGGAGCACGTTGAAGATCC
This sequence comes from Nitrospiria bacterium, assembly GCA_035517655.1. Classification (NCBI taxonomy): domain Bacteria; kingdom Pseudomonadati; phylum Nitrospirota; class Nitrospiria; species Nitrospiria bacterium. The sequence goes on from DATIYJ010000067.1 coordinate 77, forward strand.
AAAGGGTTTTCTAAAAGAAGTGAACCGTGTTCTAAAGCCGGGTGCATCTTTCTTCTTTCGGACGCCGAATAAATACCATTACGTTTCGTTCGTCGGCCGAATGACGCCGCATTGGTTTCATGAGCGCGTGGCCAACCGCGCGCGTGGATTGGCTTCCGATGCGCATGAACCGTATCCGACGTACTATCGTCTTAACAGCGGGAAACAGATATCGGACGGCGCGCGCTCCGCGGGCTTCAGACTTGTCGAGATGAAGTTTGTCGAGGCCGAGCCGAGTTATCTGGTGTTTAATCCGGGCGCGTTCCGGATCGGTGTTGCGTATGAAAGGATTGTAAATCGATATGACGGCTTGCAGGGTTTAAGGTCAAATATCTTCGGACGCTTTGAAAAATGAGGAGCACAAATACTAAGTCGAATAAAATCTGCATCGTCTCCTCATGTGGTGGTCATTTGACGGAAGTGCGGGCGCTCAAGCCGGTGTATGAGCGCTATGAGCATTTCTATGTGCTGAACGACCGTGTATTGCTTCCGAAGGACATGGAGGGCAAAACATATTTCATCCGCCATTCGGAACGGGACTGGGGGTTATTGGTGAATTTATGGGAGGCCTGGCGGATTTTGAGGAAGGAACGACCCGGTTTGATCTTAAGCGCCGGGGCCGGTCCTGCGGTTCCTTTTGCCATTTCCGGCAATATAATGGGGGTTGCATCATTATATATAGAGACCTTTGCAAGGGTGTCCAAACCCTCCCTGACGGGCCGGATCATGTACTATCTTGCGGCCCGCTTCTTCTACCAATGGAAGCCGCTCGAGCGCTACTTTCCGAAGGCGACGTACGGAGGGCTTCTGCCGTGATCTTCGTGACGGTCGGAAACGCGACGCAGGGATTCCGGCGTCTCCTGGACGCGGTCGATCGCATGGCGGGAGATGGCGCATTCGGGAAGGAGACCGTCTTCATTCAGTCCGGAAACAATCCGGGCTTTCGTCCCTCCCACTGCAAGCACGAAGCCTTCCTCAGCATGGATGCGTTTGAAACCAAAATCCATGAAGCCGATCTGATCATCTCCCACACCGGGGCGGGGACGCTGTGGCATGCGCTCCGGGCCGGGAAAATCCCGGTGGTCATGCCCCGTCAAAAAAAATACGGCGAGGTTGTGGACGATCATCAGCTTGAAATCGTGAAGGCCCTGGCGGAGGAAGGGCGCGTCGTCCCGGCATATGAACCGGAGGATTTGACGAGAGCGATTGAGGAGGCGATGAAGCGTCAGAGGTTGGAGGATGGAGGTTGGAGGCGGAATGAAGAGAAAGGAAAGTCGGAGGGCGAAGGCAGAAGACCGCAGAGTCCGATGCTGAAGTTGATAGAGCAGGCGATTGAGGAGTTAGTGAAGCGTTAGAGGTCGGAGGGGGGAGGCGGGTGATGGAGGTCTGAGGCTAAAGGTTGGAGGGGAAGGAAGGACATGAACTCGTTTATTTTCCCGTTTGAAAAACTGGACGTCCGGCGGATGGCGGTTGATCATGCTGACAGGGTTTTTTCGTTAATAGAGCGGCTTCCTGCCGATAGACATCTGCGATTGGTTTCTCAATTGGAAGGGGCCGTGACATCCATATCGCAAAATATTGCCAGAAGAAGAAAATTGTTTCATGAAGAAGATTGCAAAGAGTTGAGAGGGCGTTGTGAAATGATTGATGGGAAGATCAACGGGCTCAGAAATTCTTTGCGAGGAGTTTCCAACGTAAGGCCTCCAACCTCCAACCTCGGACCTCCAACATGATTATTCTCGGCATCAACGCCTATCACGCCGACGCCGCCGCGGCGATCGTCGTGGACGGCAAGCTCGTCGCGGCCGCGGAGGAGGAGCGCTTCCGGCGGATCAAGCACTGGGCCGGGCATCCATCGGAGGCGATCCGCTATTGCCTGTCCGAGGCCGGCGTCACGATCCATGACGTGGACCATGTCGCGGTCTCGCGCGATCCGAAGGCGCATTTCTTTCGGAAGGCCCTCTTCGCGCTGGGCCACCGGCCGAAATGGGCCTATCTCGCGGACCGGATGAAAAATCGGTCGCGGGTGAAAGACGTCAAAGGGGTCTTGAGTGAGGCGTTAGGGGTGAAGGGTGAAGAGGGATTAGGGGATAAAGGGATAGGGATTAGGGCGAAGGTTCATTATATCGAACACCACCGCGCGCACATGGCGAGCGGCTTCCTGGTCTCGCCCTTCGACCGGGCCGCGGTGATTTCGATCGACGCCCTGGGGGACTATACCAGCGCGATGTGGGGGCTGGGGGAAGGCGGGAGATTGGAGGTCGGAGGCCAAATCTTATTCCCGCATTCGCTCGGATTTTTCTACACCGCGGCGACGCAGTATCTGGGTTTTCCAAACTACGGCGACGAGTACAAGGTGATGGGCCTCGCGGCCTTCGGCGAGCCGGAGTTCGTGGATGCCCTCCGCAAAATCATCCGGCTTAAAAAAGACGGGACCTTCGAGCTTGACCTTGGCTACTTTCGCCATCCATCCGAAGGCGTTTCGATGACCTGGGACGGCGGTTCGCCGGCGGTCGGGCCGCTCTATTCGGACCGCTGGGAGTGCCTGCTCGGCCCGGCGCGGAAGCCGGACGAGGCGATCACGAAGCGGCACGAGAACATCGCGTCCTCCCTGCAGGCCGTCTTCGAGGAGGTTTATTTCACCCTCCTCAACAAACTCCATGAAGTCCATAAGCTCCGGACGCTCTGTCTGTCCGGCGGCTGCGCGATGAACAGCGTCGCGAACGGGAAGATCACCGACCGGACGCCGTTTGAGAAAATCTACGTCCCGCCCGCCCCCGGGGATGCCGGCACCGCGATCGGCGCGGCCTTTTATCTGTACCACCGGCTCTCGGACCGGCCGCGCTCCTTCGTGATGGACCACGCGTTTTGGGGGCCGTCTTTCGACGGCGAAAGCTTACGAAGAGCGTTGGAGGCGGAAGCTTGGAGGTCGGAGAAGGAAGCGACGCCGGTCAAGTCCTTGCCTCAAGCCTCAAACCTCAAACCTACGGCGAGCAGGGTCGAAATTCCCGACGAGGACGAGCTTTGCCGAAGGACGGCGCAAGCGATCGCGGACGGGAAGGTCGTCGGATGGTTTCAGGGCCGCATGGAGTGGGGCCCGAGGGCGCTGGGCCATCGAAGCATAGTGGCCGACCCGCGCCGCGCCGATATGAAGGACGTGTTAAACGCGCGGATCAAGCGGCGCGAGCCCTTCCGTCCCTTCGCGCCGTCGATCCTGCTCGAAGCCGTCGGCGACTGGTTCGAGAAGAGCGAGCCCGATCCCTTCATGCTGAAGGTCTTCCCGGTCAAAAAAGAGAAGCGCTCCCTCATCCCGGCCGTGACGCACGCGGACGGGACCGGCCGGCTCCAGACGGTGGACCGCGCGGCCGATCCGCGTTATTGGAAGCTGATCCGGGCCTTCGCAAGCCTCACCGGCGTGCCGCTCGTGCTGAACACCTCCTTCAACGAAAACGAGCCGATCGTCCGCGGCCCCTCGGAAGCGGTGGATTGTTTCTTGAGGACGAAGATGGACGTTTTGGTCATGGGGAATTTTCTTGTAGAGAAGGTTGGAGGGAAGGAACCTCAAACATAACCGATGAAAATCCTTTTCATCAATCGTTATTACTCTCCCGACCCGTCGGGGACGAGCCGGATGCTGACGGACCTCGCGACCGATCTCGCGCGCTCAGGCCATCGCGTCACGGTGATCGCGAGCGACGCCGACACGCGGGACGCGGCCGTCCGCTATCCCGGAAAGGAAACGCTTGACGGCGTCCGGGTCCGTCGCGTCCGGGCCCTGCGGTTCGACCGCCGCGCCGTCCGGCGCTGGGTCTTGAACAGTTTGTCGTTTTATCCGCGGGTTCTGATCCGCGCCCTCCGGCTTCCGAGGCAGGACGCCGTCGTTTTCCTGAGCGATCCCCCGCTGGTTTTCGCGCTGGGCCCGGTGCTGCGCCGTCTGAAAGGCTCGCCCTACGTCTGCTGGTGCCAGGACGTCTATCCGGAGGTTGCGATCCGTCTGGGGATTCTCCGGGAGCGTTCCGCGTTCGCGTGGTTTTTGAAGATCCTTTCCGGCCGGGCCCTCCGGTCGTCCGACGGCGTGATCGCGGTCGGCGAGCGCATGTCCGATCTTATTCGAAGCCGCGGCGTCGATCCCGAAAGGATCCGCGTGCGGCCCAACTGGGCCGACGGGGAGCGCGTCCGTCCGGTCCTCCCCGAGGCCAACCGCTTCTTGGAGAAGCACGGCCTCCGGGACAAATTCATTATTCTTTATTCCGGCAACATGGGATTGGCCCATCCCTTCGAGACCGTCTTGGGCGCGGCCGCGCGCTTGAAAGCCTACGACGACATCGTCTTTGTCTTCATCGGCGGCGGAAAACAACGGCGGATGCTTGAGCAGCGCTCGTCGGGGCGGACGAACATCGTCCTCATGCCCTTTCAGGATGAAGCGGACCTCGCCCAAAGCCTTTGCGCGGGCGATCTCCATCTGGTGACGCTCCGGCCGGGCTTGGAGGGGGCGATCGTCCCGAGCAAGCTCTACGGCGCGCTCGCGGCCGGACGGCCCGTCCTTTATATCGGCCCCGCCGGGAGCGAGGCGGCCCGGGTCGTCGAGGAGGCGGAATGCGGCTATGTGATCGCGGAGGGGGACGTCGACGCTTTTTGCCGCGCAGTGCTGGATCTCTACCGTCAGCCGGAGCGGCGGCGGCTTTTCGGCGAGCGGGCGCGGAAAGTTTTCGAGTCGCGCTTCGACCGGCCGGACGCCACGCGGGGCTTCGGACTCGCGCTGGTCGGCCTGATCGAAAACGTCCGCCCGGCCTCGCGTCTGAAACGGGCCCTGGACCTCGGCCTGTCCGGCGTCGGACTTGTCGCCTCGGCGCCGCTCTGGGCGGTGATTGCATGTCTTGTGAAGGGACAGGACGGCGGGCCGGTCTTCCACCCCCAGGAGCGGGTCGGCCGCGACGGGCGGATCTTTACGGCGCTCAAGTTCCGCTCGATGATCCCCGACGCCGAGGCCGGAAGCGGCCCGGTCCAGGCGGCCTATAACGATCCGAGGGTGACGCGCGTCGGCCGTGTCCTTCGGGCCACCGCGATGGACGAGCTGCCGCAGCTCTGGAACATCTTCCGCGGGGACATGAGCTTCGTCGGGCCGAGGGCCTTGAGGCCGCTTGAAATCGAGGCGGGAGGGAAAACGTTGGAGGATCGAGGTTTGAGGTTGGAGGCAACAGACAAAAGAGGCGATACGCTTTTGCCTCGAGCCTCTAACCTCCGGCCTCAAGCCGGCATGTTTAATGATATTCCCAATTTTCACCTGCGGCATCGCGTCCGGCCGGGGCTGACGGGGCCGGCGCAGGTCTACGCGCCGAGGAACGCGACGCGCCGGCAAAAGCTGCGCTACGACCTTCTCTATGTCCGGTCCCGCTCGTTCGGACTCGATCTTAAACTCATCGCGCTCTCGTTCTTAATCACTTTCCGGGGCCGGTGGGAGGCGAAGGGGAAAAAAGTTTGAGGCCGTTGCTCGATGCACAAAAGCGGACGCGGCATCCCCGAACATCCGTAAACCGGTACAAGACTCAATCACCCGTGGACGCTTATGGTCGGCGAAAGAATCCATCGGCAAGGGTCGGCGGCCTGAGCGCCGTCGGCCGCTTGACGCCGCACATAGGGGCGGATAAGATAGCGGCCCATTGGGTGGAGGAAGCGTGATGCGCGACGTCGTCATCGTGGGGGCGGGGCCGGCCGGCTCGTACATGGCCCGGTGCCTGGCCGAGGAGGGGCTGGATGTTCTGCTGCTGGAGGAGCACGCCGAGGCGGGCGAGGGCGTGATCTGCAGCGGCATCATCGGTCGCGAGGCCTACGAGCGCTTCGATCTTCCGGCCGAGGCGACGGTCGGCGCCCTGCAGCGCGTCCGTTTTCACTCGCCCTCCGGGAAGGTCGTCGATTACGACGCCGACGGCCCGCTGGCGACGATCGTCAGCCGCAAAAAATTCGACGCGGGGCTGGCCCGGCGGGCCGTCCGGGCGGGGGCCGAGCTTCGGACCGGAAGCCGGGTGAGGGACGTCCGGGCCGGGCCGGAGGGCGTGCGGCTGGAGTGGCGCCGCGACGGCGAGTCGCGCGAGCTCCGGGCGCGGCTCTGCGTGCTGGCGACCGGCTTCGGGTCCGGCCTCGTCCGGCGCTGCGGCTTCGGCGGCCCGCGCGAACGCATCCAGGCGGCGCAGGCGCTGATGCCGTTCCGGGATCAGGGCTCCGCCGGGATCTATCTCGGCTCGCGCTTCGCCCCGAGGGGTTTCGGCTGGTCGGTTCCGATCGGGGACGGCCTCGCCCGCATCGGCGTCGTCACGGACCGGCAGGCCCCGGGCTATCTCCGGCGGATCCTGAACCGGCCCGACGTCCGCCCGCACCGGGCGGCGGCGGGCGAACCCGCGGCGATCGAGGCCTGCCCCATTCCGGTCGGGACGCTCGATGAAACGGTCGCGGACCGGCTGATGGTCGTCGGCGAGGCGGCCGGCCAGGTGAAGACGACGACGCAGGGCGGCATCTACTACGGCCTGCTCTGCGCCGAGACGGCGGCCCGTGTCGCGATCGGGGCCTTTCGCGCGGGGGACCTTTCGCGCGCGGCGCTCGCGCCCTACGACCGTCGATGGCGGGAGCGGCTCGGGGCCGAGCTCCGGCTGGGCCTGCTGTTGCGGGAGTTCTATTCGGAGCTTTCGGACCGGCAGGTGGACCGTCTCTTCGACCTCGCGCGGATCGAGGGCGTGCTGCCGATGATCGAGCGGAAGGTCCGCTTCGACTGGCACGGCCCGGTCATCCGCTCGGTCCTGAACAAGGGTTTTCTCGGCGCGGCCGTCCGGTCGATGCTGGGACTGGCGCCGCCGACCCTCGCCGAAGGATTCATTCGCCGACCATAAGCGTCGACAGGAGATCGTGTCTTTTATCGTTTTAGGTATGTCCGGGGACGCGGCCGTTACCGCATCCCCTTTGAGTAGTCGGGAATATCAGCGTGCTCGAGCGCATGGTCGGCTCTCTCACCCTCCGGCTTCGGGCCTCCGCCTGCCACGCCGGCGGTCCCCGCCCTGAGCGCAGAGGCACGCCGGAGCCTCCATAGAAAATCCATTTCCAATCCAATCAACGGAAATCAAACGCAAGGTCGTTGAACGATCGGCTATTCAGAAAGGAGTATGATAGCTGCGACTCGTGCGTCAAGCGAAGGGCGGGGACCGCCGGCAGGGGACGGAATCAGTTGCTTTCGATTTTTCCGTCTATCATAGGGGCTTGCGTCGCCCCCTCCACCCGCCGAGCCGTATGGAGCGACTCGACCGGGCTCGTCGAGGTCCTCCCCCTCTCGCTCGCCTTGCTCGCTGTGTAGCTATTCTTCCACGATTTTTCCGTCGACCATCCGGACGATGCGGTCGGCCTGGGCCGAGAGCTTTTCGTTGTGGGTGACGAGGACGAAGGTATGGCCGAGCTGTTTGTTGAGGCCCCGCATCAGCGCGAAGACCTCGTCGGAGGTGTGGCTGTCGAGGTTGCCGGTCGGCTCGTCGGCCAGGACGAGGCCGGGCTCCAAGATCAGCGCCCGCGCGACCGCGACGCGCTGCTGCTCGCCGCCGGACAGCTCCCCCGGCCGGTGCGAAAGCCGCCCGCCGAGGCCGACCGCGTCGAGGAGCGCGGCCGCCTCCTTCGCGGCCTGCGTCCGCTTCCGGCCCTGGATCAGGGCCGGCATCATCGTGTTCTCGAGCGCCGTGAATTCCGGAAGAAGATGATGGAACTGGAAGACGAAGCCGATCCGGCGGTTCCGGAAGGCGGCGAGCTGATTGTCGTTGAACGCGAACAGGTTCTCCCCGTCGAACTCGACCGTTCCCGCCGTCGGCCGGTCCAGCCCGCCCAGCAGGTGAAGCAGGGTGCTCTTCCCGACGCCCGACGCCCCGACGATGCAGAGCATCTCGCCCCGGGATACCTCCAGGTTGATCCCCTTGAGAATCTCGAGCGGCTGGGGCATGTGGAAGGTCTTGGTGAGGTTCGTGACTTTGATCATGGATTGTTTCATGGGTCCGGTTGGAGGATTGAGGCCTGAGGTTTGAGGCAGAGACTTGAATGACGTATCGTTCTCCTCCAACCTCCAACCTCCAACCTCGCGCTACTCATACCTCAGCGCCTCCGACGGGTTCAGCCGCGCGGCCTGCCAGGACGGGTAGAGCGTCGCGACGAAGCTGATCGTCACGGCCGAGAGCGAGACGAGCGTCACGTCGAGGGCGCGGATCGTGACCGGAAGGCGGCTGATGTAGTAGATGTCGCTCGGCAGCGTGTAGAAGGCGTGCAGGAGGTAGCAGACGAAATAGCCCAGCGGGATCCCGATCGCCGTCCCGACCCCGCCGATCACGAGCCCGTCCACCATGAAGATCCGCATCACCTCCCGCCGCGTCGCGCCCATGGCCTTGAGGATCGCGATCTCGCGGCTCTTCTCGACCACGATCATCGTGAGCGTGCCGACGATGTTGAACGAGGCGACGAGGATGATCAGGATCAGGATGACGAACATCATCATCTTTTCGAGCTGGAGGGCCGAGAAGAGGTTCCGGTTCAGCTGCATCCAGTCGCGGGCCCAGTAGGGGAAGCCCAGCGCGTCCTCGATGCTCCGCGCGATCCGGTCGGCCCGGAAGATGTCGTCCACCTTGACCTCGACGCCCGTCACCGCGTCGCCCAGGTTGAAAAAGTCCTGGGCCGTCCCGATCGCGATGTAGGCCAGCGACGAGTCGTATTCGTACATGCCCGAGTCGAAGATCCCGACCACCTCGAACTTCCGGATCTTCGGGATGATGCCGAGCGGCCCCGGCGTCCCGGTGGGCGAGACGACGTTGATCGAGTCGCCCAGGAAGGTCCCGAGGCGCGCGGCCAGCTCCTTGCCGATGATGATCCCGGGCGGGACCGGCCGGCCGTCGGGGGTCTTCCCCGCGGGCTTGGCGATGTCCGACAGCGAGCCCTGGACCATGTTCTTCCGGATGTCGGTGACGGTCGGCTCCAGCGCAGGATCGATCCCGCGCAGGACGACGCCGGAGACGCTGCCGCCGGCGGTCAGCAGGACCTGGTTGTAGATAAAGGGCGTGGCCGCGACGACGTGCGGGATCTGTTTGACCCGCTCCAGCACGGCGCGGTAGTCCGTCATTGTTTCGCGCGTGCGGTCGGAGATCACGATGTGCGAATTCGTCCCGAGGATCTTGTCCCGGAGGTCCTCCTTGAAGCCGGTCATGACGGCCAGCGTCGCGATCAGCGCGGCCACGCCCAGCGTCACCCCGCCGATCGAGATGAAGGTGTTGAGCGAGATCGACCGGTTCCGCCGCTTGCCCTTGAGGTAGCGCAGGCCGATGAAAAATTCGTAGGGGGCGTTCACGGTTTCTCCTGCCCGTCCGGCGGGCCCGCCGTGTCGGGCAGGCGGGCGGGCCGGAGCTGCGGGAAGAAGATCACGTCCCGGATCGAGGCCTGGTTGGTCAGGAGCATCACGAGGCGGTCGATCCCGACGCCCTCGCCGGCGGTCGGGGGCATCCCGTGCTCCAGCGCCCGGAGGTAGTCCTCGTCCATTTGATGGGCCTCGGCGTCGCCGGCCGCGCGGCTCTTCGCCTGGTCCTCGAAGCGCCGCCGCTGGTCCTGCGGGTCGTTCAGCTCCGTGAAGGCGTTGGCCAGCTCAAGCCCGGTGATGAAGAGCTCGAAGCGGTCGGTCAGCTCGGGATCGGACGCCTTCCGCTTGGCCAGCGGCGAGATCTCGGTCGGGTAGTCCGTGACAAACGTGGGCTGGATCAGCGAGGGCTCCACGCGGGCCTCGAACAGCGCCTGCCGGAGCTTCCCCATCGATTCGTTTCCCTTCGCGGGGATCTTGTTCGACTCAAGGAAGGCCAGCAGTTTTTGCCGGTCGTCGACAATGCTCGGGTCGGGGACGGCCGAGCGGACCGCCTCCATGAAGGGGATCCGCTTCCACGGCGGCGTCAAATCGATCGTGTGATCCCGGTACGGGAATTTCAACGCGCCCAGCACCCGCGTCGCCACGAAGCCGAACAGCGCCTCGGTCATCGCCATCAGGTCCTGATAATCGGCGTAGGCCTGGTAGAACTCGAGCATCGTGAACTCGGGGTTGTGGACGGTCGAGATGCCCTCGTTGCGGAAGTTCCGGTTGATCTCGTAGACCCGCTCGAGGCCCCCCACGATCAGGCGCTTAAGGTACAATTCCGGCGCGATGCGCAGGTAGAGGTCGATCCCGAGCGTGTTGTGGTGCGTGACGAAGGGCCGCGCCGCCGCGCCGCCGGGGATCGGCTGCATCATCGGCGTCTCGACTTCGAGGAAGCCCCGTTCGTTCAGGAAGTCGCGGACGGCCGCGATGATCCTGCCGCGCCGGACGAAGACCCGGCGGACGTCGGGGTTGCTGATCAGGTCGAGATAGCGCTGCCGGTAGCGGGTCTCGACGTCCGTGAGGCCGTGCCATTTCTCGGGCAGGGGACGGAGCGACTTGGCCAGCAGCGCGAGCGTTTCGACGTGGACGGTCAGCTCCTCCGTCTTGGTCCGGAACAGGCGGCCGGAGAGGCCGATGAGGTCGCCTAAGTCGAGCCGCTCGAACACCGCGACGGCCGGGCCGTCCAAGTCCTCTTTTTTGAAGTAGACCTGGATGCGTCCGGTCGCGTCCTGGACATGGGCGAAGGCCGCCTTTCCGAAACGACGGAGCGCGACGATCCGTCCGGCCAGACGACACGCGACCGCGCCGCCCTCCAGCGTTTCCCTGGAGGCGGCGGCGTATTTCTCGGTCAACGCGCCGGCCGTGTCGGTCGGATCGAAGCGGCGGCCGAAGGGATCGACGCCGGACGCCTTGAGCTCGTCCGTTTTTTTGAGCCGCTGTATAAATTGATCGTTTTGATCTTCCATGTGTTATAGGGGCTCACGTCGCCCCCTTACCCATTCATTTTAAATTTGTCGGATTATACTGATTTTCCGACGGATACGTCAACTGGCGCGGCCTCACGGCCGCCGGCCCTCGCCGAAGGGTTCTTTCGCTGACCATATGCGTTAATCGGAGTTCGTGTCTTTTTTCGTTTCAGGTATGACCGGGGACGCAGCCGTTACTGCATCCCCTTCTGTAGTCGGGTATAACAATGCCCTCAAGCGCATGGTCAGCTCTCTCACCCTCCGGCTTCGGGCCGACGGCCTGCGCTTACGTCGTTTTCGCCGCCTTCATGGACTGGACGAGGTAGGCGTTGATGAAGACGTCGAGGTCGCCGTCCATCACGGCCGAGACGTTTCCGACCTCGGTGTTCGTCCGGTGGTCCTTGACCATCTGGTAGGGCTGGAAGACGTAGGAGCGGATCTGGCTGCCCCAGGCGATCTCTTTTTTTTCGCCCACGATCGAGCTCATCTCCTTTTTCTTCTTCTCCTGGTCCAGCTCGTACAGCTTCGCGCGCAGCAGCTTCATCGCCATCGAGCGGTTCTTGTGCTGCGACCGCTCGGTCTGGCAGGCCACGACGATCCCGGTGGGGATGTGCGTCAGGCGGACGGCCGAGGAGACCTTGTTCACGTTCTGGCCGCCCGGTCCGCTCGACCGGAAGGCCTCCATCTTGATCTCCTTCTCGTCCAGCTCGAACTCGGCGTCGTCCTCGATGTCGGGATAGACGAAGACCGAGGCGAACGAGGTGTGGCGTCGCTTGTTGGCGTCGAAGGGGGAGATCCGGACCAGGCGGTGGACGCCGGCCTCGGCCTTCAGCCGGCCGTAGGCGTAATCGCCGATCACCGAGAACGAGGCGCTCTTGATCCCGGCCTCGTCGCCGGGCTGCAGGTCGATCAGCTCGGTCTGGAAACCGTTCCGCTCGGCCCAGCGGGTGTACATCCGGAAGAGCATCTGGGCCCAGTCCTGCGATTCGGTCCCTCCCGCGCCGGGATGGATCGTGACGATCGCGCTGTTCGGGTCCTTCTCGCCGGACAGGAGCAACTCGACCTCCCGGTGGCGGATCGTTTCCTGGAAGGTTTTGAGCGACTGCTGGATTTCGGCGCGGAGCGAGGCGTCCGAGTGTTCCTCGGAGAGCTCGAGCAGCACCGAGAGGTCTTCCCGCGCCCGCTCCAGCTCGTCCCACTTCTTCAGCGTCTTCTCGAGACGGGTCTTCTCCTGGACGGTCTGGCGGGCGGACGCGGCGTCGTTCCAGAAATCGGACGCGCCCATCCGGGCCTCGATCTCCCCGAGCCGCTTCCGGATGCCCGGGAAGTCAAAGATGCCCCCGAAGTTCGCTCAGGCGGGCCGTGAGCAGGTTCAACTGGGCCTTTTCTTCTTCAAGCATAGGAAAACTCCTCTCCTCGGGGCCGGGTTCGCACGGCCGTGTAGATCATAAACAGCGCCATTATAACACAGGCGTAGGCGAAAACGTCGCCGTAGCGCGTGTAGAACGTGGTCTGCGTCCGGAGCCTCAAGCCGTCGGCGATCGCGGCCTCGACGAAGATCGGGCTCGTCAGCCGGATCCGTCCGGTCCGCTCGATGAAGCCGGAGACGCCGGTGTTGGCCGCGCGCGCGAAGGGGACGCGGTTCTCGACGGCCCGGAAGACGACCATCGAGAAATGCTGGTAGGGCGCGGACGAGTCGCCGAACCAGGCGTCGTTGGTGATCGTGGTCATCAGCTGCGCGCCCTGCTTGACGAACTGCCGGACGAGGTCCGGGAAGATGACTTCGAAGCAGATGACCGCGGCGATCTTGGGGGGAGGGCCCGCTTGCGGATCATCGATCCGCGGAAGCGTCATCACGGTGTAATCGTTGCCCGGGAGGAAGTCGCCGATCCCCTCCGCCATTTTGTCGACGAAGAACAGGACGCTCGAAAGCGGGACGTACTCGCCGAAGGGGACCAGGTGCATCTTGTCGTAGCGCCCCAGCACCCGTCCGTCCGCCGAAAGAAAATAGGCGCTGTTGAACATCCGGAGCCGGTTCCCGACGGTCGCGACGGCCGGGCTGCCGAAGAGGAGCGGGACGCCGTCGGCCCGCACCGTTTCGACCACCTGTTGACGGAAGGCCGGGTCCTCCTCGAAGAAAAACGGCATCGCCGCTTCCGGCCAGACGAGGAGTTGGACCGCTTGGGAGGCGAGCGCGCGGGAGAGCCGTTCGTAGCGGTCGATCGTCTCCTGGCGGAACGCGGCGTCCCATTTTTTGTCCTGGGGGATGTCGGCCTGGACCGCGCCCACCCGCAGGGTCGGCGCTTGTCCGAGCCGGTCCTGCGCCAGGCGCCAGGCCCCGTATCCCAGGACCAGCGCCACCGCGGCCAGGGCCGCGGCGACGGGGCGCCAGGCGCCCGTGCGGAAGCGCCGGGCGCGCAGCGCCAGCGTCCCCTCGGCGACGGCGACGTTGACGAGGACGATAAGGAAGGAGACGCCGTAGACGCCCGCGGTGTCCGCGATCTGGATCACCGGCAGCGAGAGGTATTGGGAGTAGCCCAGCAATTCCCACGGAAAGCCGGTCAGCGCGTAGGTCCGGAGCAGCTCCAGCGCGACCCAGAGCGCGGGCGCGGCCAGAACGGGCGGGAAGGTCGTCCGCCGTTTCAGAAAAACGAAGAGCGCGGCGAAGGCCGCGACGTACAGTCCGAGGTAGAGGGCGAACAGCAGCAGGATCGGATAGCTCACGACGGCCGGGAGCTTTCCGTAATGGATCATCGTGTTCGTGACCCAGTGGATCGTGCCGAGAAAATAGACCGTGCCGGCCGCCCAGCCCAGTCCGAAGGATTTTCGGACGCTCTGATTTTCGAGGGCGAGGAAGAGGGGAACGAGCGCGATCCATGCGAGGGACTCAAAATCATAGCGGGGAAAAATAAGGAAGGAAAGAACGCCGCTCAGGAAGGCCAGAATCAAGGGAGGTCTCTTCCCCTTCTATTCTCGGACGTGGTGATCGATGCCCATGTAGGCCTTGATGAACCGTTCGATGCGGGCCTCGTCCGGCTGGTCCATGGTGTCGATCCGCGTCCAGGCGGTCAGCGCGACGGGGGTTTTCATGTTGGGATAGGGCGCGACGATCACCTTGTTGTACTTGACCGCGAAGGCTTCGAGCCGGCCGATCAGGGTGTCGCAGTCACGGCAGTTGTACTGGATCATCACGCCGCCGTCCTCCAGGTTGTGCACCTGCAGTTCGTCGGGAATCGGGGTCTTCGAGACGCCCCACTTGGCGATGTAGGGAAGGTGCGGTCCGGACGTGGGCGGGACGCTGTTGTAACGGATATGCGGGTCGCCCGGGTTTTTGATATGCATGTTCCCAAGGTTCGGGACCTCGTGGCCCGGCGGGACAAAGCCCTTGGCCTCCTGGGCCCGGGCCGAGGATGGGCCGGAGGGTCCCGCGATCATGCAGAGGATGAGGCAAGCGGCCGCGGCCGCCGGAGGCGATGGACGCATGGGCCGTATGAATACCACAACAGCGCGGAAAATGTAAAGCGGTTTTTGCATTTTAGTCCTTTCGGCGGCGTTCGGCTTTTAAGGCGCGGATTTCTTCCGGCGTCAATGCGCGCACGTCACCTTCCCGAAGTCCCAACAACGAAACCGATCCGATCCGGGTCCGCAGGAGGTCCTTCACCTCGTAGCCGAGCGCGGACATCATCCGCCGCAGCTGGCGGTTCCGTCCCTCCGTGATCGCGGCCTCGACTAAGGGGCCGTCCGCGCGTTCCAAGCGCCGGATCTTCGCCGGGCGCGTCCGTCCGCCGTCGTCGAGCGTCACGCCGGATCGAAAGCGCTCCATGTCCGGGTCCGTTATCTCGCGGTCGAGCCGAAGCTCATAGACCTTCGGGAGCTTTGAAGCCGGGTCCGTCAGTGCGTTGGCCCATGGCGTGTCGTTCGTAAAAAGGAGCAGTCCCCGGCTGTCCCGATCGAGCCGGCCGACCGGGAAGAGCCGTCGGTCCCGGTCGTTGAGCAGGTCGTAAACGGTGGCGCGGCCGCGCTCGTCCGAGCGTGTCGTGACGTAACCCGCCGGTTTGTGCATCATTATATAAAGGCGCCGTCCGCGCGCGACGGTTTTCCCGTCCACCGCGATGCTCTCGCGCTCGGGATGGACGCGGACCTCCGGGTTCGTGAGCGCGCGGCCGTTGACCGTGACCCGGCCGGAGCGGATCAGTTCGCGAGCCTGCGAACGGGACGCGACGCCCAGCTTCGACAGCGCCCGCGCCAGGCTGACGTTGGGAAGGGAGCGGCGTTGTTGTGAGGAATGTTGCGGTCCGTTCCCCATCACGAGGGAAGTTTACCGTGATGGCGGGAGAGGCCCTGCCAGGTCCCGAACCAGCGGTTGCCCTTGTCGTCGAACACGATCGAGAAGACGTTGTTGTCCACCAGGCCGTCGTCCTTCGAGAAGTTCCGCCACCGCTCGCCGTCGTACCAGCTCGCGCCGCCGTTCGTCCCGGCCCAGACGAAGCCGTCGGCGTCCACGGCCAGGGCATGGATGAAGTTTCCGCCGAGGCCGTCCTTCTTCGTGAAGGTCGTCCAGGTTTTTCCGTCGAAGCGCGAGAGGCCGGCCCCCCAGGTTCCGAACCATTTGGCGTTGTCGTGTCCCACCGCGGCCGCGATGACGAAGTTCGGGTTGGGCCCGGCGTTCCGCTTCCCGGGGCCCATATGATGGGGCATGGACGGCGATCCGGTCGAGCCGTAGTCGGTCTCCCCGGACGAGGGAGGCGGCGGGACGGCCGGGTCGGGGGACGCGGCCTTCTCCGGCGCGGCCGGGGCCGCCGGCTCCACGTCGGCCCCGAGTCCGTCCTTGTGCGTGTAGCCCGACCAGGTTTTTCCGTCGAAGCGGTTCACGCCCGACTCGGTCCCGAACCAGAAGACGCGGTCGTGGTCCAGCGCGATGGAGTAGACCCACTTGTCCATCAGGCCGTCCTTCTCGGTATAATTCCTGAACCGTTTTCCGTCGAAGACGCTGACGCCCTTCCAGGTGGCGATCCAGGTCCGGTCGCCGTCGAACACGATGTCGTAGACCCACTGGTCCCCGAGGCCGTCCGCGACGGTATAGGTCTTCCAGGTTTTTCCGTCGTACAGGGTCAGCCCGCCGCCGTAGGTCCCGATCCA
This sequence comes from Nitrospiria bacterium, assembly GCA_035517655.1. NCBI lineage: Bacteria > Pseudomonadati > Nitrospirota > Nitrospiria > Nitrospiria bacterium. The sequence continues at coordinate 16,130 of DATIYJ010000067.1, forward strand.
TTTGAGGCCGTTTCGGTCCACCTTGAGCGTGTAGATCCCCTTGCTTAAGAGCCCGCCCTGCGTGGAGGCGGGCGTGAAGACTTCGTGGCTGTCGACCGTGTCGGTGTCATAGCGGATGATCCCGTTGGGCAGGCCCATCCAGAGACGGTCCCCTTCCAGGGCCATCGCCTTCACGTTGGCGCCGGTCGTGAAATTCGCCCAGGCCTCGTCCGCGGGACGCGCCGCGCGGGACTCCGGAACGGGATTCTTCTGCGCGGTCGGCGGCGCCGGCGGTTTTTGGCCGCAGGCCGCGGGGCTCAAAACCGAAAGCATCAGAGCGACGATGAAAGCGGCCCGACGCGGATGAACCCTGCCGGTCTTTCTCACGAAGTTCGTATCTCCGTCGATAAAAGGACGATCATTGGGGTTGACAAACAAACTCAAAGTTGTTAGTATTTTACGCGACTTCATACGTGTTTGCAACAAATCGAAGGCGGCGCTCGGGGCCGCCAGTGATAAGATAAGCCGGATCGCGGCTGTGCCGCGAGAGGCGCGGGGCTTGGGGGCATGTGAGGACCTTGTATCTTCTTTGCCGCAGCGGCCCCCCAATTATAAGATAAGCCGGATCGCGGCTGCGCCGCGAGAGGCGCGGGGTTTGGGGGCATGTGAGGACCTTGTATCTTCTTTGCCGCAGCGGCCCCCAATTATAATAAAGGGCGGATAGCTCAGCTGGCAGAGCATCCCGCTTACACCGGGAAGGTCAGGCGTTCAAACCGCCTTCCGCCTACCAGCTTCGCCGGAGGCGAAGCCGAGCGTTGGAACAATAGAGCAGTGGAGCATTGGTTAAGCGTGATCCGTGTTCAAAGGCGGTCCAATGCTCTACTGCTCTATTTGATATAAGTTTGATATAAGAATGTCGGGGCCGTAGTTCAGCTGGTTAGAACGCCGGCCTGTCACGCCGGAGGTCACGGGTTCGAGCCCCGCCGGCCCCGCCATTTTTTATCTTGCGCCGCCCTCCGGGAGCGGCGGTCGTTGAGGAGCATGTGCCCCTGATTGATACGTTCGACACCAGCGTCATCGACCTGATTCTTTCCGCCAGCATCGTCACCCAGGCCGTTCTGATCGTCCTCCTGGTTTTCTCGCTCGTGTCGTGGGCCATCATTTTCCAAAAATTCTTTTTGTTCCGCAAGGCCGCGGCCGAGGACAAGCGGTTCTTCTCCCTCTACTGGAAGGTGCAGAGCCTGATCGAGCTTCGGAAGGCCGCCATGCGCATGCAGCGGTCCCCGGTGGCCCGCATCTTCCTGGCCGGCATGGAGCGCATGGACCCGGGCTTCTCGTTGAAGTCGGAGGACGATCTGCGGCGCATCGAGGATTCGGGACGGACGACCGGGCTTAAAATACTGGAGCGGACCTTGAAGCGCGCGGTGGACGAGCAGATCGGGGCGCTCGAGTCCTACCTTTCCTTTCTGGCCACCACCGGGAACGTCTCGCCCTTCATCGGCCTCTTCGGAACGGTGCTGGGGATCATCTCGGCCTTTCAGGGCATCAGCCGCCAGGGAACGGCCAGCATCACGGCCGTGGCCCCGGGCGTGTCGGAGGCCCTGGTGGCCACCGCCGCCGGCCTCCTCGCGGCCATCCCGGCCGTCGTCGCCTACAATTATTACGTCAGCCGCATCCGGGTCATGGCCTCCGACATGGAAACGTTTTCGGCCGAGTTCCTGAGCCTCGTGGAGGAGCGGGTCGTTTCGCCCGGGGCCCAAAGCCGCGCGGCCGCGGCGAAGGTGGGCGCCGAATGATCAACGGGGCGCAGAACCGGAGGCTGATGTCGGAGATCAACGTGGTCCCGCTGGTGGACGTGGTCCTGGTGCTGCTGGTCATCTTCATGGTCACCGCGCCGCTCCTGTACCGGGGCCTCGACGTCGATCTTCCCCGGACGGCCACGAACACGATCGCCCCGGAGGAGCGGGCGGTCCTGACCGTGAACCGGCAGCGGGAGATCTATCTGGATAAGGACGCGGTTTCCGCCGACCGGCTTCTCGGCGCGCTGGAGCAGCTGAAGGGGCGGTCTCCGGACGTGTCGCTGTATCTTCGCGCGGACCGCGAGGTGCCGTACGGCGTGGTGGTCCAGGTTATGGATACGGTCAAACGCGCGGGCATCGAGCGGCTGGGCATGGTGACCGAGCCCGCCGCGGAATCCCGTCGCGACGAAAGAAAGTAGGCCTTTCCCCGATGACCTCCGGAGAACGACGGCGCAATGAACGCGGGACCCGTTATGACGATCAGGGGCGCGGACTTCGGGCTCAAGAAGATGCTGGCCCTTTCGGTCCTGTTTCACGTCGGCGCGGCGGCGCTGATTTTGGCGGTCGCCCTCAGCCGGTCGACGCATCGCTTGGGCGCGCACGTGTATCAAGTGGACCTGGTGACGCTGCCGCCGGCTCCGGCCGCGCCGCCGGCTCCGGTCCGGGAGACGTCGCCGCCGGCCGCGCCGCCCCGGGTCGAGGTCAAGAAGCCGGCGATTACGCCGCCGCCGAAAACGATCCGGCCGTCGGCCAAGATTCCGCCCCCGGCGAAACCGAAACAGGCGCCTCCGCCGAAGGAGGCCGCGCCGACGCCGCCGTCCGGCGCGAAGCCTTCCGACAACGTTTCGGCGGTCGCCCCGGCGACGAAGCTCGAGACGGGAATCGAGGTTCCGGATTTCAAGTTTCCATATTACACGGAAAACATCCGCCGGAAGATCGAGATGTCCTGGTCGCCGCCGCCGATGGAGTCGACGGCCCAGCTCAAGGAGGCCGTCGTGGGTTTTGTCCTGTACCCGAACGGGAAGATCGGGGATCCCCGAATTGAAAAGAGCTCCGGGAACGCGTTCTTCGACCAGGCCGCCCTTCGGGCGGTCTACCAGGCCAACCCTTTGCCGCCCTTTCCCCAGGGACTCCGCGAGGTTTCTCTCACGATCCATTTCAGTTTCACGCTGATGAAAAAGAGCTGACCGATATGCTTCATGGGAATCGCTTCCGGGTTCGACGAGGGGTCTGGCCGCTTCTGCTCGTTCTTCTGTGCGCCTTTGCCCGTCCGGCCCCGGGCGCCGAGGTCTTCCTGAGCGCGACCCGGTCGGAGGCCGAAAAAATTCCGCTGGGCATTCTTCAGGTGGCCGCGCCGCCGACGCTGGTCCAGCGTTCGAGCGAGATCCAGACCGTCCTGGAAAGCGACCTCCGCCGCTCGCAGGTTTTCCGCGTGGTCCATCCGACGCCGTTTCCGGAATTGGCCAACGGGGAGGAGCCCACGACCGAGGTGATTCAAAAGGCCGGGAAGCAGGATGTCCAGGCCGCCGTCTGGATCGCGCTCTCCCAGAAGGGGGAGGACCTGGTGTTGGAAGGGCGGGTGTACGACGGCAAGGGCGGTCAGATGGTGATGGGCAAGCGGTACCTGGGCCAGGCGGCCTACCTCCGGTCCATAATCCACCGGTTTTCGGATGAAATTGTTTTTCAGTATACCGGCGAGCGGGGCATCGCCGAAACCCGCGTGGCCTTCGGTTCCCTGGTGACCGGGAACAAGGAGTTGTATTTGATGGACTATGACGGGTATAATGTCCGGAAAATTACCAACGACCGGAATCTGGACCTGTCGCCCAGATGGTCGCCCGACGGGAACTGGATCACCTACACCTCCTATCGCGGCGGCGGGCCCGCGATCTACACCCTGGACTTGATGAGCGGCCGGCTCTGGAAGGTGGTCGGATACGCCGGCTTGAATATTTCGCCGGCGTGGTCGCCGTCGGGACAGGGCCTGTTGTTTGCCGGGACGATGGACGGGCCGGCGCAGATCTACTGGGTCGACAAGGAAGGCAAGGGGCTGAAGCGGCTGACGGTGGATGAAAGCGACAACCTGTCCCCGAGCTGGTCCCCCCCGGGCACCGAGATCGCGTTCACGTCCAATCGCGGGGGCAGCCCGCAGATTTACGTGATGAACGCGGACGGGAGCAACGTCCGGCGCTTGACCTTCGCGGGCGACTACAACACCACGCCGGCCTGGTCGCCGAAGGGAACGGCGATCGCGTACACCTGCCGCGTCGACGGGCGGCTGCGGATCTGCGCGATCTCGCCGGACGGGTCGAAGACGGCCCAGCTGACCGACGGCCCCGGCGAGGATGAAGCGCCCACCTGGTCTCCCGACGGGAAGCATCTGATCTTCAGCTCGACCCGGATGAGCGAAGGGGATCTCTTCATGGTGAACGCGGACGGGATGGACCTGGAACGGCTGACCTTCAGCGGGGCCAAAAACAACAATCCGGCCTGGTCGCCCTGAGGGCGTCGATGAGAAAGGCCGACCGGACCCGGCGCGCGGGCCGACCGACCATCAATCCCTGAATTCGATGAGCACACTCAACAACGAAAGGAGAGGAAGCATGCGAAATCATCATTCCATCTATCTTGCGCTCATGGGCGGACTCGGAACCGTCCTGTTATTGTCGGGCTGTCCGAAGAAGGTCGAGACGACCAAGGCCGCGGCGCCGGTCCAGGAACAGGCGCCGGCGCCCGCGCCGGAACCGAGCAACCCCGAGCCCGCGCCCCCTCCGAAAGTCGAGGAGACGCCGGTCGCCAAACCGGCCGAGATGCCTTCGCAGGGCCTGGCCGACGCCTATTTCGATTTCGACAAATACAACATCCGCGACGACGCGCGCGCCGCGCTGGAAAACGACGCCCGCTGGCTGAAGGAAAACCCCAAGGTTCGGGTGAAGATCGAGGGGCATTGCGATGAACGGGGAACCAACGAGTACAACCTGGCCCTGGGCGAGCGGCGGGCGAAGGCCGTGAGGCAGGTCCTGACCACGCTCGGCGTGGAGGCGGCCCGCTTGTCCACCATCAGCTACGGCGAGGAACGGCCGGTCTGCACGCAGCATGACGAAACCTGCTACGCCAAGAACCGACGGGCCCATTTCACGGTTCAATAGGGAAGGGGTCCGGAGAGAGGATATGAGAAGGGGTGGGATCGGGAAAGGGATGTTTGTCCGTCGGGCGGGGGCGCGCGACCGCGCGCCCCTGCGCCGCACGGTTTGGACGGCCGTCGCCGTCCTCGGGTGCCTCGTCCTCGGCGTCGCCGGTTGCGCGACCCAGGCGGACGTGGTCGACCTGCAAACCGAGATGGAAAAAAACCGGGCGGAACGGGACGAGATCCAAAACCGGCTCCGGGTCGTGGAAAGCTATTTCAAGGAGCGTTCCACGACGGTCCAGCGCAGCCAGGCCGACATCGTCATCAAGCTGGACCAGGTCGCGACCGACCTCCAGACCGCGCAGGGGAAGCTGGAGGAGAACAGCCATCTCCTGGCCGATCTCTCCCAGCGGATGGACGACCAGACCTTCCATTCGAAGGAACTCACCGATCGTCTGGACGTGCTGGACGGCCAGATCGCGGCGCTCGGAAAATCGGTGGCCGATCTCGAAAAAGCCGCCGGGGGCCCCGCGGCGGGCGCGGCCCCGGACCAGAAGCCGCCCGGGACCGGCGAGGCGAAACCGCCGGCGGCCCCGGCCGATCAAACGATCGTCCTTCCCGGACGGCCGACCGAAAGGGACAAGACGACCGGAATGTCCCCGTCGGAGGCGTACGGGCTGGCCTACAACGACTACCTCAAGGGTAACTACGATCTTTCGCTGATGGGGTTCCAGAGCTTTTTGACGCAGTTCAAGACGACCAGCCTCGCCCCGAACGCCCAGTACTGGATCGGCGAGTCGTTCTACGGAAAGAAGGATTACGTCAAAGCGATCGACGCGTTCGACAAGGTGGTCGCCGATTTTCCCAAGAGCGACAAGGTTCCCGGGGCGCTCCTGAAAGCGGGCTACGCCAGCATCGAACTCGGCGACCGGGTCAAGGCCAAAACCTATCTTAAGAAAGTGGTCGAGAACTATCCGCTCACCAACGAGGGAAAACTGGCGAAGAACAAGCTGGCCGAATTGAAATAAATCAACCTGGCGGGGGCGCGGTCGCCGCGCCCGCCGCGAATCCTCATGCCGAAGATCCATATTCTTTCCGAAAATTTATCCAACAAAATCGCCGCGGGCGAGATCGTGGAGCGTCCCGCCTCCGTCGTCAAGGAGCTGGTCGAGAACGCGATCGACGCCGGGGCGACGCGGGTCTTCATCGAGGTGGAGGACAGCGGGCGGAGGCTGATCCGCGTTTCGGACGACGGCGAGGGGATGGAGGCGGAGGACGCCCGCCGGTCCTTCGAGCGGCACGCCACCAGCAAACTGCGGTCCGAGTCGGATCTCTCGGCCATACGGACGATGGGGTTTCGCGGGGAGGCGCTCCCGAGCATCGGAGCCGTCGCGCGGGTGAGAATGGTCACGGCGCCGAGGGGGGAGACGCTCGGAACCGAGGTCCGGGTGCACGGGGGGAACCGGGTCGGCGTCCGGGAAGCGGCGGCCCCGGCCGGAACGCTCGTGGAGGTGGAGGAGCTTTTTTACAATACCCCGGCGCGGAAGAAGTTTTTGAAGTCCAACCCGACCGAGCTGGCCCATATCGTCCATGCCGTTCAACAACAGGCGCTTCCCCATTTCTGGATCCATTTCCGCCTGACCCACAACGGCGAGGTCCTTCTGGATCTTCCGCTCGTCCGGGACGAGATGGAGCGGGCGACGCAGATGATCGGGTCGGACGGCGGCCGCGATTTTCTGGAGGTGTCGGCCGGGTCGGACCGTCTCAAGCTCAAGGGGCTGGTTTCGCGGCCGGGCCATTTCCGGGCCACGCGGGAGCGGCAGGAGTTCTTTTTAAACCGCCGGGCGATCCGGAACGCGTCGCTGTCGCACGCCGTGAGCGAGGCCTACGGAACGCTCCTGGCGAAGGGGCGGCATCCGGTCACCTGCCTGTTCGTCGAGATCGATCCCGCGGCGGTGGACGTCAACGTCCATCCCGCCAAGCGCGAGGTCCGGTTCCGGGACAACCCGACGGTCCATGAATTCGTCAAGACCGCGCTTAGGGAGCGGCTCCGGCGGGAGGGCCTGCCGGTCTCCCGCCTGCCGGACGGGCAGGGGCAGCCCGAACGGTCCGCGGGCGAGGCCGGGATATCGGGAGTCGGCCGGGAGTCCGGCGCGGGGACGAGAGTCGTCTACACGGTGTCGTCGCACGCCGGACGGCCCGCGGCGGAGGTCCGCGAGGCGCTGGAGGTCTACCGGCCGCCGGATTCCGCCGCCGCGCGCGGCGGGGAGACCGGGCCGGAACATTCCGGACCGGAGTTGCTTCCGGTCCGCGTCCAGCCCTTCGGCCAGGTGGACCAGACCTACATCGTGGCGGTCGTCGGGCGGGACGCCTCCGCGGAACTGCATCTGATCGACCAGCACGCGGCGCACGAACGGCTGCTGTACGAGCGCCTGCTGTCCCAGCAGCGGGCCGCCCGCGTGGCGGTCCAGCCGCTCCTGATTCCCGAGGTCGTGGAATTCCCGCCGGCCGAGGCCGTGAGGGTCCGCGAAATCCTTCCGCTGTTCGAGCGGATCGGGCTGGAGGCGGAGGCGTTCGGCGAGCGGAGTTTCCGGATCCGCGCGGTGCCGGCGCTCCTTGGCGCGGTGGACGGCGGCACGCTGATGCGGGATATCCTGGACGACGTCGACGCCGGCGCGACGCCGGGCGCGGAGGACACGCTCCGGGCGGTCGTCGCGTCGATGGCCTGCCACGCGGCGATCAAGGCCCATCAGCCGCTCCAGCCGGAGCAGATGACGCGCCTGCTGGAGGACCTTTACCGGCAGGAGATTCCGCCGACCTGTCCCCACGGCCGTCCGATCCGCGTCCGGTTTGGGTTGGCGGAGTTGGAAAAATTGTTCCAACGGCGGTGACGGTAGGGGCGAGGCGGCGCCTCGCCCTTCATTCGGGCGACCCACCGGGTCGCCCCTACAATGTCCATGGATCAATCTGAATCCAAAAAACCATTAATCGTGCTCGTCGGGCCGACGGCCGTCGGAAAGAGCGCCGCGGCGATCCGGCTGGCGCTCAAACTCCGTTCCGAGATCGTCAGCGCCGATTCCCGGATGGTTTACCGGGGCATGGACATCGGGACGGCCAAGCCTGCCGCGGCAGGCAAGCCCGGGCCGGAGGAACGGTCCGGCGTCGTCCATCACCTGATCGACATCGTCGATCCGGACGAGCCCTTCAGCGCGGGACGGTTTAAGCACCTGGCCGCGGCCGTGATCGAGCGGATGCACCGGGAGGGAAAAATCCCGATCGTCGTGGGCGGGACCGGGCTTTACGTGAAACTGCTCTTGCACGGTTTGTGGGAGGGTCCCGGGGCGGACCGGGCGCTGCGGGAGCGCTTGTATGAAGCCGAGCGGCGGGAGGGCGCCGGCCACCTCCACCGGCGCTTGAATGAAATCGACCCGGAGTCGGCCCGGGCGATCCGGCCGCAGGACCGCTCCAAGATCGTGCGGGCCATCGAGGTGTACGAGACGACGGGCCGGCCGCTGTCCGATTTTCATCGCGAGCACCGGTTTTCCGAATCGCCGTACCGGGCGGTCCAGATCGGATTGAGACGTTCGCGCGCCGATCTCTACCGCAGGATCGAGGAGCGCGTGGATCGAATGATGGACGGGGGCTTGGTCGAGGAGGTCCGGCGCCTCATCGGGCGGGGCTATGCCCCGGAGCTTCCGTCCATGAAAGGGCTGGGCTACCGCCAGATCGCGGGCTGTCTCAACGGGGAATATGACCGGGCCGAGGCGGTGCGCCGCCTCAAGCGCGACACCAAACGCTACGCGAAGCGGCAGTTCACCTGGTTCAACCGCGACCCGTCCATCCGCTGGATCGACCTGTCCGAAGCGGAGGGCGACGGGGAGGCCTTTAAATCGGCGGAAGGCGCCGTCGGGGAACAACTCCGGGTGCATGACATTGTCGGGGCGTGATTTCTCACGCCCGAAGGAAGAGCAAGGAAGAAGATGATGCGGGATATCGAAATCGGAATCATCGGCGGAAGCGGGCTGTACGAGATGGAGGGCCTGACCCAAAAGAAGGAGGTCCGGCTCAAGACGCCCTTCGGTCCGCCGTCGGATGCCTTCGTCACCGGAACCCTGGAGGGCCGCCGCGTGGCCTTTCTGACGCGGCACGGCCGCGGCCATCGCATCCTTCCGGGCGAGATCAATTTCCGGGCCAACATCTGGGGGATGAAGAAGCTGGGCGTCCGGCGGATCATCTCGGTCAGCGCCGTCGGGAGCATGAAGGAGTCGATCGCGCCGGGCCAGGTCGTGCTCCCGGACCAGTTCTACGACCACACCCGGCGGCGGGTCAGCACCTTCTTCGGGAACGGGGTGGTGGCCCATGTCGCGTTCGCCGATCCGGTCTGCTCCGAGCTGCGATCCGTCCTCGGCCGGGCCGGACACCATCGGGGGGCCGTCCTGCACGACGGCGGCGTCTACTTCTGCATCGAGGGCCCGCAGTTCTCGGCGCGCGGGGAGTCGTTGCTCTACCGGCGCTGGGGCGTGGACGTGATCGGGATGACGAACGTGACCGAGGCCAAGCTTGCGCGCGAGGCCGAAATCTGTTATGCTACGCTCGCGTTGGTGACGGATTACGACTGCTGGCATGAAAGCATGGAATCCGTCACGGTCGAGGCCGTGATCGAGACCTTGAAGAAAAATGTAATCCTGTCCCAGCAGATCATCCGCGCGGCGCTTCCCGGCATCCCCGGCGCGCGACGCTGCCCCTGCGGCTCCGCGCTCAGGAACGCCGTGATGACGCCGCCGTCGTTGATTCCGAAAAAAACCCGAGAAAACCTGAAGCTGATTCTGGGCGATTATCTCAAACCCTCCGTGAAAAAAAAGGGTTCGACATGAGCTTGCTGGTGGTGGGGACGGTCGCGCTCGATTCCGTGAAGACGCCCTTCGGCGAGGCCCGGGACGTCCTGGGCGGCTCGGCCACCTATTTCGCGACGGCGGCCAGTTATTTCACCCGGGTCCGGCTGGTCGCGGTCGTCGGCCGGGACTTTCCGGAGGAGCATCTCCGCTTTCTCCAATCGAAGGAGATCGACTTGGCCGGGCTCCAGACACTCGACGGCGAAACCTTCCGCTGGCGGGGGGAGTATGGATTTCAGCTCAACGAGGCCCGCACGCTGGAAACCCGCTTGAACGTGCTGGAGCGCTTCCGGCCCGTCCTCCCGCCGTCCCACCGGGCGTCCGAGATGGTCTTCCTGGGAAATATCGACCCGGTCTTGCAGCAGGAGGTGCTGGGCCAAATCGAAAAACCCCGCCTCGTCGCCTGCGACACCATGAATTTCTGGATCGACGGAAAACGGGACGAATTGAAGCGGACGCTCAAGCGGGTCGACATCGTGATCATCAACGACGGGGAGGCCCGGGAGCTGGCCGGCGAGGCGAACCTGGTCCGGGCGGCGCGGGCGATTCTGTCCGGCGGCCCGAAGACGCTGATCATCAAGCGGGGGGAGTACGGCGTGCTGATGTTCAGCGAAAAAACGGTGTTCGCGGCCCCGGCCTATCCCCTGGAGGCGGTTTTCGATCCGACCGGGGCGGGAGACAGCTTTGCCGGGGGCTTCATGGGATATCTGACCCAGAGCGGCGACCTGAGCGAGGCCGGAATCCGGCGGGCGGTCATCTTCGGCAGCGTGATGGCGTCGTTCAACGTCGAGTCCTTCAGCCTGGACCGGCTCCGCGGACTGACCCGGCCGGAGATCGACGACCGGTACCGGGAATTCGCGCGGCTGACGTTTTTTCAGAACCCGAAGGAGCTCTGAGCCTCCGGGATCGTTTTGCTATAATTAAGGCGGTATGATAAACGTGGTATTATAGAGGAGTAACATAACGGCGTGAGGCATGCATCGATGGAAGTCCTGAGGCCAATCATGAGCGCTCGAACACGATGGATCGTGACGGGGGTCGTCCTGGCCGGCCTGTCCCTGTCCGGCTGCTCCGGGATGTCCAAGTCCCAGCGGGAGAAAAACGGGGAGGCCCATTACAAGCTGGGCCTGTCCTATTTGAACGACAACCAGACGCAACTGGCCTTCGTCGAGTTTCAGAAGGCGATCGAGATCAACCCGAACGACCGGGATTCCTACTACGGCCTGGGGCATATCTATTTCGGCCAGGGCAAATTCAACGAGGCCGAGAAAAACTTCGAGCAGGCGATCCGGATCGATCCGAAATTTTCCGAGGCCCATAACTATCTCGGGACGGTGTACGAGCGGCTGTCCGATCGGGACCGCGCGGTCGCCGAGTATAAAATGGCCCTGCAAAATCCGCAATACCTGACGCCGCAATACCCCCACCGCAACCTGGCCATGGTCTATCTCAACACGAACGAGTACAAGAGCGCCATCCTGGAGTTCAAGGAGGCGCTTCGACTGCCGCCGCCACCGGACGATCCGCTCTTCAACGCGCTGGTCTACAACGGTCTGGGGCAGGCCTATTATAAAGACGGGCAGTACCGGGAGGCCGTGGACGCCTTCAACGGGGCGTTGAAGATCGCGCCGGACTATACCGAAGTCCACTACTTCCTTGGACAGACCTACTTCAAAACCGGCTCCGGCCCGTTGGCCAAGGAGGAGTTTCAGCGTGTGATCCGCCTCGCGCCGGAAAGCGATCTGGCGAAAAAAGCCAAAGAGAGCCTTGGGCTTCTCCAGTGAGCTGAGGGAAGCGTCGTGGAATCCATCGGGGAATACCTGAAAAGAATACGCGAGGAGCACGGTCTCTCGATCGGCGAGGTCGCCCGGAGGACCCGGATCAACCCGGGCTACATCGAGGCGCTGGAGGAGAACCGGATGGAAAAATTCCCGGGCGAGGTGTTCGCCCGGGGCTTCGTCCGGGCCTACGGACGCTGTCTGGGTCTGGACGACGAGGACACGACGACCCGCTTCGCCCAATCGTCCCGGGCCTTCTTCCAGAAACGGGACGAGAGCCAACAGCACACCGAGCAGGCGCGCGAATCCCAGCAAAGCCGGAGGAAGGTCCAAAGCCGCGTTATCCAGGCGGTGGTCGTGGCCGCGGTGGGCCTGGGCGTCCTGATGGTATACAATATGAACGCCCGGCGTTCGACGGAAACGGGGGGAGGCTCCGAATCCGCCCCTTCGTCCGTGTCCGCGCCGGAGGCGCCGGCCTCCTCGGAACCGCCGCTTGAGCTGGCCGGGCCGGCCGTCAACAAACCCGCCGTCAAGGAGGCCGGGACCCCACAGGCCAACGTTCCGGCGCCCCCCAAGTCTCCGACGCTTCCCATGCCTCCGGTGGCTTCCCAGACCCCGGCGGTTTCCAAAGCCCCGGCCTCGCCCTTGCCGAAACCCCCGGTTGAAAAAATGCCGCTCGTCGTGAACCCGCCCGGTGAGCCCGCCGGGCCTCCGGTCCCCGCCCTTCCGGCGGGGCGCCCCGCGCCTCCCGTCCCATCCGCGCCGGCCGCGTCCCCGTCGCCGTTCGGAGACATGGTCCTGGTGATCGAGGCGGTGGAGTCGAGCTGGGTCTCGGCCCGGATCGACGGCGGGGATACCAAGGAAGTCTTCCTCCAGCCCGGACAGAAGGTCACTTGGAAGGCGTCGGACCATTTTCTGGTGAGCTTCGGGAACGCGGGCGGGGTGAAGATCCAGTTCAACGGCAAGTCGCTTCCGCCCTTCGGCCCGAAAGGCGCCGTCGTCAAGGACGTCAAGATCAGCCGGCAGTAGCGCGGTTTCATCTTCCCCCTTTTCCCGCCGCAAATTTTATGATACACTTCACAACCTGTCGCGCCGGCGTAGCTCAGTGGTAGAGCAGCTGATTCGTAATCAGCAGGTCGGTGGTTCAATCCCACTCGCCGGCTCCATTTATTTTCAAGCAGTTGTGAGTCTCCGATATTCTCAAAAGGTATTTTGCTACCACCGTTTGCTACCATGAGTTTTTTCTTGCCTTCCTCAATCAGCTTTTTCTGAGCCTCCGAATAGATCGAATCCAGCCGGTTGACGTTCGCTTTATTGCCTTTAGGGAGCCATCGGCCGTACAAATTGACCGTCAGCCGGATATCCGAGTGGCCGAGCATATCCGAGACGTAGGCCACGGACACCCCTTCGGCCAGGAGTTGAGACGCAAAAGTATGGCGTAGGCTGTAGGGGATGAAGTGGCCCGGCAATTCTGCCCATTTCAGGACACGCTTAAACACCTTTCGGACCTTGGATTCGTCCAGATAGCCGCCGACCTCGTTCGTGAACACGATCGAAGGGATCTCGCGGTCCTTCCCCATCGCTTCCAATTCACATTTGACACGCCATTCTTTCAGACCCTCCGAAACCATGTCCGACATATCCACCACGCGGGGGCGGTTGGTCTTGGTGGCTTTCACCACCTGACCCACAAATTGAGAGGGTCAGGTCTTTACTTTTGCATAGAACTTGAAAAATCTTATGCGCTGCTGAGCATGGCCGTTTAAAACACGTCTTCGTGCTCGCCCACATTTGTGACAATCATATCCTTTCCCAAAATCCGATAGGTTACGAAACAGATTTCTTTCCGAAATGATTAAATTTCCAAATCCAATAAAATCTTGCTTCGTAGGTGAAACAAATATCCATGGGGACCTGATCTTGATCTGAGGCCTACTTCCACAATCCCTTCCCGGTGTCCCTCGCCTTGCGCTCAAGCCGCCTGAAGTCATCCATGGCTCCATTTAACCCATATTAATAGCCATACTTTTGTATTGCTTTTTTCACGCGTCTATGGTAGGTTATCTCCATGGGGAAAACCCGCTTTGAATGGGATGAGGAGAAAGACAAGGAAAATCAAGCCAAACACAACGTCTCCTTTTCAGAGGCCCAGCAGGCGTTCCTTGACCCTCAACGTGTCATTGCCGAGGATGTTGACCATAGCAAGGAAGAAGAGCGATTTTACTGTCTCGGCCGTGTGGGTAACGGCATCATGACTGTGAGGTTCACCTATCGCGGTGATGTCATCCGCATTTATGGTGCGGGATATTGGAGAAAAGGGAGGAAGATATATGAAGAGGAAAATAAAATATTCTGAAGAACCGATGGGTAAACTGAGGGTCATCAAGGATTTTCTTCCTCCGCCGGATCAGTTGGTCTTGAAGGAGGAAAACGTCAAGGTGACGATCTCTTTGAAAAAATCGAGCATTGAGTTTTTCAAGAAACAGGCCAAAAAACAGCATACGTCGTATCAAAGAATGATCAGGCAGGTTATCGACTGGTACACGTCACATTATCAAAAGAGCGCCTAACCATTGGACAGGGGAAACGGTCCCCGGATCGGGCCGTCCCTCGGTCTTAGGTTAGGCCTATTTCCATAAAGGGGTCAAGTCTGCTCTTGACTCATGTTGATGATTCTGCAAATGTCCGCCCATATCGCGAGACATTTTCGGCTACCTCTTAGCTACCACAGTGCCCATACTTAGGCATACTTGCCCAATTCATGGGTTACTCTACATCCTTCTTTTCTCATCAGGGAAGTTCCGGAAAGGTATTCTTGGAAATATCGGCGGGCTTTTCGTAATCAGCAGGTCGGTGGTTCAATCCCACTCGCCGGCTCCGTATTATAGGGACTCGCGTCGCCCCCAAACCAAAGGGACCGGATACCGGATGAAGGATGCTGGCAATGGAAATATTTTTCACTCGCATTGATCATCCCGCATCTTGCATCTGATCCGCCTTCCCCTCTCGCTCGCCTTCTCGCTGGATAAATAATTTATAGGTCTTGCGTCGCCGGTGACGGGAGAGTATCCATTCAGTATGAACGGGTAAGATTTGACTCCCGGCGAATAGTCTGTTAATGTTGAACCTATGAAAACAAATCTTAAACCGCAATTTATCACGGATGAAAAGGGGAGAAAAACCTCGGTCGTGATCGACCTTCGGGATTACAAGAACCTCATGGAGTATCTCGAAGACTTGGAAGACGCCAATGATCTGCTGAAGGCCGAGCGGGAAGCGGCGGGGTTTATCCCCTATGAGCGTATTCGGAAGAAACTGCGCGCCGGACGTCGGTCTTGACCTATCGCATCCTGGTCGAAAAACGGATCGAAAAGGAGTTCCGGCGCATCCCGGCACATGACCGGCAACGAATCGATCGGGCCATCCTCGAATTAGCCTCCAATCCTCGCCCTCACGGTTGTAAAAAACTGACGGATAAAGAAGGTTATCGTGTTCGAGTAGGGGACTATCGTGTCCTTTATGCAGTTGATGACCAGAGCAGGACGGTTGTGATTTATCGTGTCAAGATCCGCAATGAGAAGACCTACAAATAATCAGCGGGTCGGCGGTTCAATCCGCCTAAGGCGGATCAATCCCACTCGCCGGCTCCATTTATAATCTGCGGTTTTGTCACTGAACCACTGATTAATTATTTCTCTTTTTAATCCTTGTTGCGTCTGCTTGCGGAGTTTCCTCGCCATCCCGGATTTTTCATCGGTTTCTCTAATTCCTCTCAAAGGCCGTCTTCCGGTGTGAAAGCGCAAGGGCGTCGTCCGGAATCCGCCGCGAGTTTTAACCTATTGTTAATATCGCATTGAGGAAGTTGTAACAGTGCGCTGCTATGATCGACGCGATTCAAGATTTTTAAAAAAGGAGGATCACCCATGCAGGAGATGAGCATCGACGACACGTTGTTCCGGAAAAGAAAGTTCATGGATCTAAAAACAAGGGCGGCAACACTGGGTCTGTTGCTTACGGCCTTGGCGGGCACGGCGTCCGCCCACGAAGCTTCCGTTCCCAAAGGCATTCCGAACCTGGACCACGTTTTTGTGATCATGATGGAGAATCACGCGTACGGCCAGATTGTGGACAACCCGAACGCGCCGTTCACCAACAGCCTGGCGAAGTCCGCCAATTCCGCGACGAATTACTTCGCGATCGCCCACCCCAGTCTGACCAACTATTTGGAAGTGGTGGGCGGATCGAACTTCGGCGTTCAAACCGACAATGCTCCGGACTGGCACAACGCCGACTGCACCACGAACCTCGCCTCCGGGGTCGTCGCGACGGACACGCCGCCGAGTCCCGCTATTTGTCCCATCGGGGGCAGCGGAACGGACGCGGAAACGCCGGCCGTCGACTTTACGAACGAGACCTCGGGCCCTCCGGGGGAGATCAACATCGACGGCGTTCGGTCCATTCCGGCGGACAGGCATATTCTCGGCAAGACCATCGCGGACCAGTTGGTCGCCGCTGGGCTCGACTGGAAGAGCTATCAAGAAAGCCTTCCGCCGTCCGGCCCCGATACGGTCAACAACAGCGACGGCTTCTTCACCAACAACAGCGATCTGGGCGCGGCCCTGCCGGGAGAGGGGCAGACGCAGGACAACCTGGTCGCGCTCTACGCGGTGAAACACAACCCCTTCGCCTACTTTCGCAGCGTTCAGGAAGGCGCCGACCCGCAAAACAGCTTGAAGAATGTCGCCGATTTTGAAGGCTCGCACGGCCTCTTTGCAGATCTCAGTTCCGGCGACGTGCCGGCCTTTTCCTTCGTCGCTCCGAACCAGTGCAACGACCAGCATGGACGCGGCAACGCCGGCCCCGTCTGCGAGTTCGATCCGAACGACAACGGCACGCAGGATGGGCTGAATCCCGGTTTGATCTACCGCGGCGACGTGACGTTGCAGTTGCTTGTGACCGCCATCCACAACTCGCCCGTGTGGCATGACGGCCGAAGCGCCATCGTGGTGCTGTGGGATGAGAACGATTACAGCATCGCCCCGACCAAAAACCAAGTGTTGCTGATCGTGGACACGAACTACGGCACCCGTGGGGTGCAGAGCGCGAAGTTCTACACGCACTTCTCCTTGCTCAAGTCCATCGAAGCCGGATTCGGTTTGCCGTGCCTGAACCACGCGTGCGATTCAAACGTACAGATGATGTCGGACCTTTTTCAGATCGGAAACGGGGGACGGTGATCATGTCCACGACGGAGGCGGCCTATAGGAGGGAAGACGGAGTGCCGTCAACCTCCTGTTGTCGAGCCGGTCCCGTCCTCTAAAATCAGCGGCTTAGTTTCTGAACGACTGATTATTTATTTCTCTTGCCTCAAATGAGGCATCGATCGCCTCAAATGAGTGATTTTTGCGCCGATCATCTGTGCAGTTGTCTTGATCGATCGATCGGATCAAACGTCATAATTGTATTATAAACATTGGGAATTGTGACCTGGCCGTTTTTCGGTTCAAAAATGGCATACTTTGTGCTATAGTATCTGCGGACGTATTTGTCCACAACCATAAGGGGGGTTAGACACATGAAGAAACTCTTGATGTTGGCAGTATCCATCCTGACCGCGGCGGCATTGGCCGGTGTCAGCGTGGCGGCTGATGCGCCGGCGGCACCGGAGAAGCCAGCCAAGAAAACGGCGACTGCGCCCACGATGACCTCGGGTGAAGTGACGGCCGTGACGGCGGGGAAGAGCGTCGCCGTGAAGGACGAGAAGGGAAAGACCCACAAGTTCAGCATCTCCAAGAAGACCAAGATCGAGGGCGACCTGAAGGTGGGCGCGAAGGTGGATGTGACTTCGAGCGGTCATTGGGCGAAAGAAATCAAGGTGGCCGGCGGTGCGGAAGCTCCGGCGGCTCCGGCAGCTCCTGCTCCTGAGGCTCCGAAGATGTAAGCGGCGCTTCATCAGCGCTTCTTGATGACGGCGCACCCTGGGTTGTTCCCGGGGTGCGCTTTTTTTATGGGGGAAGGGGGGGTATTTTTTCGGAGGAGTGATTTTCGAATCGACCATTCCATGGGGACGCGGCCGGCGTGTCAACGTTACTCGTTACGCAGCGCCGTGATCGGGTCGAGCCGCGAGGCCTTCCACGCCGGATAGTAGCCGAAGGAGACGCCCACGGAAACGGCGAACAGAACGGCCAGCAGGGCCGCCAGCGGAGACGTGGACAAGGGCCAGCCGAGCATCCTCTCGATGAAGAAATCGCCGACGAGGCTGAGAAGGACGCCCGTGACGCCGCCGAAGAGGCTCAGCATCACGGCCTCGCCGAGGAACTGAAGCTGGACGGCCCGCGGCGTCGCGCCCACGGCGATGCGCACGCCGATCTCCGTGGTCCGCTGCGCCACGGAGGCCAGCATCACGTTCATGATCCCGATGCCGCCCACGAGCAGCGAAATCGAACCCACGCTGATCAGCAGCAGCTGCAGCGTCCGGCTCTGCCGGATCTGCGCGTTGATCACTTCATCCGGGCGGCGGATGTTGAAATCATCCGCCTCGCCGGGGCGAATGTGGTGCCGTTGGCGGATCAACGCCGTAACGGCCCCGATCGCCGGGACGACGTCTTCCCGGGAGGCCGCGGAGCACAGAATATCGTCGAGCCACGTGAAGCCCCGGCCCTCGATCTTCTTTTGCGCGGTCGTCCAGGGCAGGATGACGGCGTCGTCCTGGTCATAGCCCCAGGCCGTCGCGCCCTTCGGCGCCAGAACGCCGATGACCTTGAACAAGGAGCCCTGCATGCGGATGATTCGTCCGATCGGATCCGACGCGCCGAACAGCTCCCGGCGCACGGTCTCGCCGATCACCACGACGCTTTCGATATGCTTCACCTGGTCGTGCGTGAAGAACGAGCCTTCCGCGACCGGCCAGCGCTTGACGTCCACATACTCGGGGGAGACGCCGCGATAGCGGGTGTTCCAGTTGCGGTTGCCGTAGACGACCTGCAGGCTGCCGTCGACGTTCTCGGACACGCCCGTGATGAGCGGCATCTCGCGTCGGATGGCTTCCGCGTCCTCGGGCGTGAGGGTGTTTGTTCCGTGGGTGCCGTTGCGCACCCCGTTGATGTTGCGGGAGCCCGCCTCGACCCAGACCAGGTTGTTGCCGAGCGTTTGCAACTCCGCTTCCGTGCGCTCCGTGCCGGCCCGGCCGATGGCCACCACCCAGATCACGGCGGACACGCCGACCATCACGCCGAGCGCGGTCAGCCCCGTCCGCATTTTGTGGCGGGCGAGCGCCCGAACGGCCTCCGCGCAGAAGAGACTGAACCAAAGTCGCAAGTTTACTTTCATGGGAGGTCTGTCATTCTATTCTCCCGCCGTCCGACTGTCAATACGCCCGGCGCGTCTTTCCCGCTTGTCCCTTTGTCCTGTCGAGCCCAACGGTCTTCCTCCGTTCTGATCGATGCCCAACGCGTTCGGTCCGGGTATTTTTAAACCGGAGAAATTCTAAGAGGGAGGGAATTCCACCTTGGTGACGTACGAACGGAGGGCGAAGAGTTTGATGTTGTTGGATTGAGAATCATACGGATAGAGAAAAAAGCCAGGCCGGTCGTGCGCGTAATTTTGAGTGAAACCGTATAGAATCTCGCCGTCCTTGAAATGGACGACGGTTTTTTTTCCGTAAAAAGTCTTTCCGGGCTTTGAAAACCCCTTGTCTTCCTGGTATTCCTTCTTGCCCGTAAAATCCTTCACGAAAAAAATTCCCTTGAGCTCTCCGAGGGAAACGACGACGGCCGGATTCGTCGCCGGCCGATTGATCAAGGCCAGGTGAAAACTGTCCTTGTTCGTGGAAAAATCCTTGGAGATCCCCTTAAGGACCCGGCCGTTCTGGAAACGAACGACCAATTTTTCATTCAAGGCCATCGGCCATCACCCTGACTTTTTTCCCCGGAAGACGGGGAGCTCATTCTCGTTTGGAAAAAGCGAATGGGACTACGATTTGCCGCACCCCCCTATAAGAATAGCCGACAAAATTGTCTCCTGTCAAACCCGATCCTAAGCGTTTTTTGCGGCTCCGTCGGCCGGGCCGGATTTCCATAAAAAAATAAAATGGTCTTGACTCCGCCGGGGGTTCCGGTAATACTACGGATCGTCTTCGTCAGCCGCCGGCCAGCGGTTTGATTCCACCGCCGGCTCCATTGGGAAAATCGATATGCCGTTCGGGAGTGAAGGTGTCGAAGCGGGGATCGGCCTGGCTCTTTCGGGAGGAGGCTTTCGCGCGGCCCTTTTTCACTGCGGGGCGCTCTGGCGCCTGAACGAACTGGGCTATCTGCCGAAGCTGAACCGGGTCTCGAGCGTATCGGGGGGCTCGATCACGTCCGGCGTGCTGGCCTGTCAATGGACCGCGCTGCGCTTTGCCGGCGGCGTCGCCGACAACTTCGTCAGGGAGGTGGCGAATCCTCTACGGCAGTTTTGCGGCCGTTCCATCGACGGCCCTTCCATTGTGAAAGGGATGCTAAGGCCCGGGAAGCGTGTGAGCGACGCGGTCGAGGCAAAGTATCGGAGGTATCTTTTCGGGGATAAAACACTGCAGGATCTTCCCGCGAAAGATGCCCCGTTGTTTATATTCAATGCCACGAACCTGGCCACGGGCGTGGACTTCCGGTTCTCCCGATTCTACGCGGGGGACTACCGGATCGGACTGATCAAAAATCCCTCCTTCCGCGTCTCGCTCGCGGTGGCCGCCTCGAGCGCCTTCCCGCCCTATCTCTCGCCCGTGGTCGTGGATGCGGATCCCGCAAGCTTCACAAAGACCGAGGGGGCCGACCTCTACGACGAGGCCGCCTACCGGCGGCGTCTCGTTCTCACCGACGGCGGGGTCTACGACAACCTCGGTCTTGAAACCGTCTGGAACCGTTGCCAGACGCTTCTCGTGAGCGATGCGGGCATGCCTTTTGAGACCGGCGCCGGTCCGAGGACGAACTGGTACGGTCAAACCCTTCGGACCTTCGATATCACGGCCAACCAGGCCCGATCGCTCCGGAAGCGCGCGCTGGCCTATGAATACCAGTTCGGCTACCGCAACGGCGCCTATTGGGGGATCCATACGGAATTCAAGGGATACAACTTTCCGGGCGGTCTCCTCGTCTCCGCGGAAGTCATGAAGGAACTGGCGAAGATTCGCACCCGGCTGAACCCCTTCACCGAGGAGGAGCAATGCCGCCTCATCAATTGGGGGTATGCGGTTTGCGACCTCCGAATGAGACGCTATCTTGTCAAAGACTCGCCCCACCTGCCGAAATGGCCCTATCCCAAACAGGCCATGGGATGATCCCGGCGGGCCTTTTCCCCGGGTCGGGGACGGCCCGACGCCCCTTGAGATTCCCAACGGTTTTCGTTATACTTCCGTTTCTAAACCTCCGTACAAGAATGGATTGAGAGAGCGTTATGCCTCGCGGGAAGAAAAACAGCGACCGGCCGGTTTCGGGCTACGCGTTGAGCCGTCCGAGAATCCTGGCCATGGTGATGGCCGGCGGGGAAGGACGCCGCCTCTACCCCTTGACGGCCGAGCGCTCCAAGCCCGCCGTCCCGTTCGGCGGGCGCTACCGGATCGTCGACTTCGTCCTGAGCAATCTGGTCAATTCCGGAATTCACGCCGTTTATCTGCTGGTCCAGTATAAATCCCAGTCGCTGATCGAGCACGTCCGCCGGTCATGGATCCTCTCGCCCATGCTGCCCGATCATTTCGTCACGGTGGTGCCGCCCCAGATGCGGACCGGGCCGGAATGGTTTCAGGGAACGGCCGACGCGGTCTACCAGAACATCAACCTCTTCGACCGGCACCATCCCGACTTCGTGGCCGTTTTCGGGGCGGACCATATATACCGGATGGACGTCCGTCAGATGGCCGAGTTTCACCTCGAGCGGAACGCCGACGTGACCGTGGCCGCCTTGCCCGTTCCGCTCGGGCAGGCCTCCTCGTTCGGGATCATTTCGGCCGATGAGGACGGCCGGATCCGGGGCTTCGACGAAAAGCCGGAGCATCCCGCGGCCATGCCGGGCGACCCGACGCGCGCGTACGCGTCCATGGGAAATTACCTGTTCACCACGAACATGCTCACCGCCGCGTTGAATGAGGCCCACAGGCAGGGCGAGCGCGATTTCGGACGGCACGTCATCCCGCGTCTGAGCAAAACCCACCGGGTGTTTGCCTATGATTTTTTCAGCAACCAAATTCCCGGCCTCTATCCCTACGAGGAAAAGGGGTACTGGCGCGACGTGGGGAGCATCGGGGCCTATTACGCCGCCCACCGGGACCTCCTGGGGACCCAGGCCAAGTTTGAAACCTTCAATACCCAGTGGCCCATTTATTCCAGCAATTATCAAGGACCGGTGGCCAAGGTCATCCGGGGCGAGATCGAGAACAGCAGTCTGGGGGCCGGAACGGTGGTGAACGGCGCCACCGTGCGCAATTCGATCGTCCGACGGGAGGTGTGGCTTGAGGAGGACGTGGTGGTCGAGGATTCGATCGTCATGGACTACGTCAGCATTCGACGGGGGGCCCGCCTGCGCCGGGCGATCGTCGACCGTTACAACGTCCTCGATGCCGGCATGCGTCTGGGATACGACCCGGAGGAGGACCGCTCACGGCACCATCTCGATGCTTCCGGCATCGTGGTCGTCCGCAGGGGGGTCGGCGGGGATTGATTTGAGAGTCGCGACTCGCCCCCCTTGTTGACCGGTGTCGAATCGTGCTATAGTTCATGCGCGTTGGACCGCCGAAAAGATCCATCCATAATTTCGCGAGGCCGAGATGAAGCGCATACCCGTCAGCGAATTAATGACGCCCAACCCCGTCACGATCGCGCATGATGAGACCGTGGGAAGGGCGATCGAGGTCATGTCCCGCTACGAAATCCGCCGTCTGCCGATCACCCGGGACGGCAAGCTGGTCGGAATCCTCTCCGACCGCGACCTGCGGCAGCTGGGCGGCCGGCCCAGCCTCAAGCTACCCAAGGACGACCGGGATGACGCCTATCTCCGGTTGCCGGTCGAAGAGGCGATGACGTTGAACGTCATCACCATCCGCGAGAATCACACCGTGCAGGACGCGATCGCGTTGATGATGAAGCACAAGATCAGCGGCCTGCCGGTCGTGGATCGGGACGCGGCGCTGGTAGGCATCCTCTCCGAACAGGACGTGCTTAAATTTTGCCTCAGCCTTCTCGAACGGGAAACGGAACAATAAACATCCCTGCCGGGGACGGGAATCGGGACGAGCGATGAGCGCCGCAAAGGTCCGTGTCGGGGTTTTTCTGCTGGCGGTCGCCCTCCTGATCTGTTGCTCCTGCTCCAGCCGGTCCGGGCCGAGGCTGCCGGAGAGCCCGGCGGGCCGGATGGCGATTCCAGCGCCCGAGGGCTACGCGAACCGCTCGGCCGCGGCCCGAAACGAGGACGGGATGGATCACCTGCTTCGCGAGCATTGGGAAAAGGCGGCCGCCGATTTCCGTCGCGCGCTGGAGGCCGATCCGGATTTTGCCGCGGCCCATTTCAATCTCGCGCTGGCCCTGGACCGGGAAGGAAAACGGGAGGAGGCCGCGGAGCAGTTCAAGCAGGCGCTCCGGCTGGCCCCCGCCGATGCTCGAATCCGCGAAAATGAAGTTCTGAAGAAGGATCTCCAATAGGAAGAGCGTTCCCCATGGGAATCCCGCGCCCCGTTTTCCCGTCGTCCCGCGGAATGGCCGCGGGGCTTGCCGTTGTTTTGTCGATCTTCTTCTCCCCGCCCCCCGGCGCTTTTTCATCACCCCTCCAACGCCTGTACGTCGCCAACGAAGGAGCGGACAGCGTTTCGGTCGTCGATCTCGCGACCTTCGAAACCGTGGCCGTGGTCCCGACCGGCATGCGTCCGCATTACGTGAACGTGGATCCGCGCGGGCGATATTTCTATGTGACCGTCCTTTTTACCAAAGAATCGGACGATTTGCTTCAGGTTTTTGACGTCCGCACCAACGCGCTCGTGGCGTCCGTGGTGACCGGACATCAGCCGGATCATATCGTTCCGGATTATACCGGAGCGAGACTCTACGTTTCGAACGAAGCCGCGTCGACGCTTTCCGTTGTTTCGGTCCCGGAGTTCAAGGTGGTCGAGACCGTGAAGCTGAAGGGGAGGGGATCGCGCGGGCATGCCCTCACGCCGGACGGCCGCTTCGTGCTGGTCCCCGACGGCCGCTCGGGGGACGTGTCGGTTGTGGATCTCGCCCGTGGCACGGTCGATCGCATCCGGCTGCCCGCGGGCGCGCAACCGACGGCCGCGGGAATCGCGGCCGACGGAACGCTGGCCTACGTCGCCGACGCGGGCTTGAACCAGGTGCACAAGATCGACGTGGCGCGGAGAGCGGTCCTGGGAAGCCTGTCCGTGGGCCGGCGCCCGGCGGAGGCGCCGGTTCATCCCACCCGGCCGTATCTCTATGTTCCCTGCGCGGAGGAGGCGGCCGTCTACAAGGTCGATCTCGGCTCCTGGAAGGTGGAGAAAATCATCCCGGTCGGGCCAGGACCGGTCGGGATCGCGTACGGCGCCGACGGACGGTACGCGTATGTGACCCTGAGTCGGGAGCAGCCCACGGGACGGGTCGTCGTGATCGACACGGAAACCGACACGGTCCGGACCACCTTCCCGGTCGGCAAGTCCCCTCGCGGCCTCGCCGTGCTCTTCGGAAAAAACCAGGGATGGTAGAAGGCGCGGTTTGAACGGGGCGGCGGTCAGGGTCGTTTAGGCTCGACCGGCCGGAAGACCCGGTCTTCAAGAACCGCCAGGAGCTTGGGAAGCGTCTCGGGGTGAAGGGCCGAGATCGAGACGGCGTCATAGCGCCGGCAGACGTCCTTGACGATCTGCGGATCGACCCGGTCTTCCTTGTTGAACACCACCAGACGGGGAATTTGATCCAGCGAAAGCTGCCTCAGCAGTTTGACCACGTCCTCGATCTGCTCCTCGAACCGGGGATTGCCGATGTCGACCACATGGAGCAGGAGATGGGCGTCCCGCAGCTCGTCCAACGTCGGCGCAAAGGCGCCCATCAGGTCCTCCGGCAGCTCGCGGATGAAGCCGACCGTGTCGGTGATGATGACCTCCCGCTCCCGGGGAAAACGCAGGCGGCGGCTGGCGGTGTCGAGCGTGGCGAACAGGAGGTCGTCCGTCAGCACCTCGCTGCGGGTGAGCGCGTTCAGCAAGGTCGATTTCCCCGCGTTGGTATATCCCACGATCGAGACGATCGGGATCCCGCTCTTCACCCGGGACGACCGCCGTTCCGTCCTGGCCCGGCTGAGCATCTGGAGTTCCTTCTCCAGGCGGCTGATCCGATCCCGCGCGCGCCGTCGGTCGACCTCCAGCCTCGTTTCGCCCGGACCGCGTCCGCCGATCCCCCCGGTGAGCCTGGAGAGCGACGTGCTCCGCTCCGACAGGCGGGGCAGCCGGTATTTCAACTGGGCCAGCTCGACCTGGACCTTCCCGTCCCGGCTGTGCGCGCGCCGCGCGAAAATGTCCAGGATCAGCTGGGTCCGGTCGATCACCTTCATCTCGGTCATCTCGCCGATCGCCTTGTTTTGAAGCGGGGTGAGGTTCTGATCGAAAACGATCAACTCGGCCCCTTGCTGATAGGCCTTCATGATCAGCTCCTTTATTTTCCCCTCCCCCATGAGATATTTCGGATGCAGCGTCTTGGGTCGTTGGGTCACGGTATCCACCACGACGAGCTGATCGGTCCGCGCGAGCTCGGCCAGTTCCTCCATGGATTCCTCCTGATCGAGCCGGTTCCGGGTGGAGGCGCTGGC
>DATIYJ010000068.1 GCA_035517655.1 Nitrospiria bacterium
CTGCAGGCACCGCGCGATTTCGGGAAGTGCCTCCTTTGCATGAAGGTCCTTTAGCACGACCAGCATATTTCTGACGACATACCACTTTGGGTTCCTGAGTCGTTTCACGGCCAAAGGGATCACCGCCGGTCCGCATTGGACGATCCATTCCAAAAGGCGTTTCCGTACCGACAAATTCTCTTCCGTCTCCAGAAGATCCAGAAGCATGGGAATCACGTCGGCGCCGGCCAGGTCTCTCATGTGGCCGAAAAGGTCGGCGATCCGCTCGTCTCCCTGTGCATGGTAGCTCTGAAGTAGGCGTGTGAGGACCTCCGGTTTAATGAAATTTTTTATTTCCTTTTGAAGAAACGAACGGCTTTCCGGATCGACCGATCCTATTTTTTGCGAAAGGAGAACCAGCGTTTCCTGCAGCACGGCGTGGGTCTTATCACCCAGTCCGTCCGTCAGCAAGCGATTCATATGCCGGATCAGGGTTTGGTACTCCGGTTGAGTGTGAATGGGCCCATCCAGGAGCTCAAGAATGACGAGGGCCAAGTGTTGATTGACCGCCTCCGGATCGACCGCGCTTATCTCGGGACAAGGAGAGGCTTGCTCGCCGGTATTTTTATGGGTCAGTTCCTGGTCCAGCAGGGACCGGTAAGACGAAGGATAATAGGCCCGATTCGCTCGATAGGTCAGGAGTTCCTGATACAGGTCTTGGCGGTTCCCCAGCTTTGAGGCGAGCATTTCTTCGACCCGTTGGTTTTCAGCCGAGAGAACGGTAAATTTATTCAGCAGACTCAACATCGGAGCGGAGATGTCCTGATTCGATAATTGGATCTGGTTCAACATTTCCAAGAGCGCGGGTTCGGGTAAGAAGTCCATCAACTCTTCCAACGGGGCTTCGCCGTTCTGCGTCTCCTCCACCGAGATACGAAAAATCTGTTCTCTCACATCGGGCTCAAGGTTGGACAGCAACGTGGATAACTCTTGATTGAGATGGGTCCGTTGCTCGGCCGTGAGGACGTGATTTTCGGCCTGCTTGTTCAGGTATTTCACAATGGTCCGTTCATAACTTTGTGATCCTTCGCCGTGTGCGCGGCAGAGCCGATTGATGAGTTCCGCAAGATGGTCCGGATCGGCTTCTTCCTCCGAATCGGTGTTGAGGATCTGCTGGTCGGCCTCGGGGTTTTCCTCCATTAATTGTCTTACCAGACCGCGCCACACTTCTTTTCCCTCTTGCTCTGTTTTTTCTTGCTTGGCCTGATCGCCGGTTTCCTTGTGGCCTTTTAGAGCCTCGCCGAAGCGGATCAATTTTACCTGGATGGACGGGGCTTCCTTATGCAACTGGGACACCATCCGTTCCCGTTGCTCCGGGACCTGTCCACGACCTTCCACAAGCAGTCTCAAAAATTGGAGGATCTCGTCTTTCGTGAGCCCCTTGAAAAAGGTTATCCCGGCCAGTCCAAACTGATTCAATCCCCGGGCCAGTTCATGGATCACTGGATTGCGGGTGGAGAGCGTGCTGCCCTGATAGAGAAGTTCGTGACGGGTGATACCAAACGTCACGACATCGACAAATTCGAAGAGAGCGTTGAAATGCTTCTCGAGGTTTTCTAAAAGACCGGGAACGATCGTATGTGAGAAGGAGTAGAGCGCCAGCTTTCGAATGGCCACCTGGAGCTCCATCAGGACGTTCACGATGTAGCGAGGATCGATGACCGGCACCGATCGGGAGGATTCTTCCAAGGGCGTACTTCCTTAATTTATAGGTTTATCTTGAATCTATGAATAAGGATAGCGGAAATACAGGTACAGTCAACTGGGACCATGTCTCAAGAATCAGTCAAAATGCGGCATTAGGAGATTCAGGCAATGGAATTTTTCGGAGACGGAGTGCCGAATTGACCGGAATGGACATGCGCCGTGACTTGGCCCCGGGAAAGCGAGGCGGCGGTTAGATCAATGCGCTGGGGCCGACCCTGTATCTGTACTGTGTCTGCCGCCTGTCCGGTCATCGTTTTTACGGCCCGGAAGTACGGGTTCTAATATTTTAAACGGGGCTCCGAGCGTCCGTTTCATGAGACCGGTCAGTTCTTTAGCGACCGCGTCGGGCGAAACGGCCGTTACTTCCGGTTGGTCGATGGAGCCTGTGATGCGAATCGGGATACTGATCAACGAGCCGGCCAGGATGTCTTTGAGCAATGGAATTCTCTTGATCACGACATCGGCCGTAGTGAACGGAGCGGCCAGCACTGTGAGATCCAGCGTCCTGTCTGATAGTCGAACGGAACCCCGTGCTGCGAGATTGACCACCGGACTGACGAAGACGGCTTCGTCGAATGACAGAGTGCCCTTCTTTAGGGTCCCGCGAATCGCCAGCGACTTGTACGGGATGCCGTCGCGTTCCGGGCCGGGGAATTTTCCTCGCAGGAGATCGGTGACGTTGAGGTACGTTAAGATCCGCACGACGACCGAATCCTGAAAGACGCGTCCATCCTTGGCCTTGATGGCTACGATTCCGTCGAGCGTGTCGAGCAGTGTCTGACCGAATCCCGATGCGCTCAGGGCGCCCGAAAGATTGAAGGTTCCCGCGATTCGGTGCTGCACGATCCCGAAGCATGCCAGCGTCGATTCCAGGTTCTGACCGTCGGCCGACGGCTTGATTGCGATCCGCGTTTCGGTGGCCGCGATCGTAATCAATCCCGGAAGATTCACGCCGCAGACCACCGCTTCATGCAGGGCGATGCGGAGGGGAGTGGATCCCACCGAGATCTCCAAGCGGACCGGGGCCGCGGTCCAGTGTCCGATCGTAAAGGAAGAGGCCGCCAGGAGGACGGTCGCTCGGGGAAGGATCGGCTCCCGCACGGACGGCGGCGACCCGTTACGGTTGGCGTCCGACGCGAACAGCCGGGCCAATGGCTCCCAATCCAATCCATCGGACGTCAGATTCAACAGCCATTGGTCGGGGGCGGCTGTGATCTGGCCGCGCACGGTGTGCGGCGTCGCGCTCAGCCTAACGACAACTGGATCCAGTGTCAGCGTTTTGTCTTCTGCTCGCAGGATGACATGGTCGATCAGCACAGGCACCCGAGTTTGAAACGGAAAAACAAGCCGCTCGCCCTCCAATCGGCCCTGCGCGGTGGAATCCCTGGGATGATCAAGCACGACTCGGGTTCGGAAATCACCTTTCAGCCAGCCGAACTCGACGCCCCGTCGTTCGAATAGACGACCCAGGGTCGCTTGCGCGAGATTTCCGGTAAAGGACAGGTCCAATACTTTGTGCCGAAAACTCAACGCGAGAAGCGCCTGCGAATCGTTGTCCCGCACACGCAACCCGTGGACGGTGAAATAATCCGGACCTCGTTCGAGGTTGAATGAAAGGGAAACATCATGCTGCAGGGAAGCCGAACCTTTGATCCGCGTTGATCCGCCGTATTGCCACAGCAGCCGGACCTGCGAGAGGAACACGGGGGCATGAATCACCCATTCCGCAGGCAGAGCAGCCGCGGTCCGAATCCATTGCACCGTGTCGTAACCCACGGTACCGGCCATGATAACCTCGGCCGCGGGTTCCGCCGACAGGCCGTCCTGGATTCGGCCGGAAACGTTGACGGCCGCGTCCAACATCCGCACCTGACTGTCTGAAAACGATATCATCCGCGGGCGAGCATCGAAGGACCCGATTCGAATTCGAACCGGGCCGGGACCTGTCGCGTCATCGGTAAGAACCGCCTCAACACTACCGGTGATCCGAAACGCCCGAGCCGTTTCGAACGCGTCCGAGCCCCCGGCGGGCGTTTCAATGGGCAAAAACACAATCCGGCCATCGACGTCCCGAAGCGTTAAGAGAATCTGGCGGTTCTGGTTTATGGTAAACCTACCGTGCTGGATTTGAATCTCCAGGCTCGGAATTTCGGAAGCCACCACGCCCAGCAGGGTCGCGATGGATTGTTCCTCCGGGGCGCCGGCAGGTGTTTCGGTTCCGTTCGGGGATGGCCTCGGGGGTTTCAGGGCCAGCGTGATCTCGGGGCGGTCGAGCCGGACATTCTCGACCCGAGGTTGTCCTCTGAGCAACGGCCACAGCTCGAAATTAATGTCGATGGATCTCAACGTTGCGGAGAAGCTCCCGGGAATCGAAATCGATGGAGCCCGGATGACGACCCGCGGCCGTGGAAAGATCGAGAGTCGTACATCCTTATAATGCAGTTCACCGCCGAGTTTCTGCGATACCGTTGTTTCGATGTGGTTTTTTATTGCGTCTTGATTGATGATTCTCGTCGCAAAGAACTGCAGGGCCGCCAAGAGTAGCGGGAACAGGATGAGGGAAATCAAAATCCAGAGGGCGATCCGTTTGAATGATCGACTCACGTCAACCCGATTTTGTCATGGGGGAGATCGACCTGGTCTTGTCCGGACCTCAGTGGATTACCCTGGCCCGGCGATCCGCGGGGTCGGGATTGGGACCGTGAGTGAAGATAAGGTTGTTCGGGTGGAAATCTCACCACCGGCTGAAAAGAATTGGCTGGGGGACGAGGGGTCGAACCTCGATAGACAGAGTCAGAGTCCCTCAAAGCCTCATAATGAATAAAAACGATTGAGTGTGATTGTATGCGATGCTTGCTTGAGGTGTCAAGGAGTTAGACCTTGCCCATTGACGACGGAGCGCGATTCTGTTATACCGGCAACCGTGACCAAAACCGTGACAGAACCGTGACTAAAACCGTGACCAAAACCGGAACTGAAAACTTGACCTGGTGTGTCGTAAGTGTTACACTGAATTAAATGGAGGTTGCCAAACATGCCCACTAAGAATCCCCGGGTCAACGTCGTGCTGGAGAAGCCGCTCTATCGCCGGATTGAGCATCTGGCCAAACGGGATGGGATTTCCCTTTCCTTAAAGGTGCGGGATCTGGTCAAAGAGGCACTGGAGATCGAAGAGGATCTGGCCTTGTCCGTCCTGGCGGAGAAGCGGGAGAAGACCTTCCGCCGATCCACCGCGCTCAAGCACGATGAGGTCTGGTAGAGGTGGCCTTCACCCTTCTCTACCATGCCGAGGTCAAAGAAGACACACGCCAGCTTGATGAACGGCTGAAAAAGCGCATCAAGACGGCTATCGAGAATCGCCTTACGACGGCTCCCCACCAATACGGAGAACCTCTGAGAAAGACCCTCAAAGGGTACTGGAAACTTCGAGTCGGTGATTATCGAGTCGTCTACAAGATCATGGGAAATGAGGTCTGGATTTTAGGTATCAGCCACCGCAAGGAAGTTTATGAGAAGATCGAAAAGAGGGTTGGATGACGGACAAGATGAGCCGCGACGAAAAGAAAGCTGGTCTTAGATCAACCGTCCATCCATTTCGAACTTGTAGCGAAGTAGACAAGGGATTATTGATTCTCAACGATGACGGCGATATACTCCTTACCGAACCCGCGCCGGAGCCAACTGCCTTTGCGCGCGGACCGCATCGGCCAGAAAGGAGCTCTCTCTATGCGTAATCTTGCTGTCCTGGTTGCCTTATTTTTAGTATCTTGTGCCGGTGCAGGTGGACTCAAACCATCTATCTATACTGCACCTCCAAGTTACCTGGAATCTTTTCCTCTCGGCTCGGTTACCGAGACAGAAATGACATTAAAGTCAGGCCCTCCTGATAAGATAATTGAGATTGAAGGGAAACGTGCCGTTGTTTACCAATTAGGTGAAGGACATGGGTTGAGGACGTTTACTTATATCATTGAGGGGGGTGTTATCACTGACGTCCTTTACAATGATAACGGACCCTACAACGGCTCTACGGCTAAACAGATGCAGAAACGATAGAAAAAATTCAATTCATGAATTGTGGCCTTACCAGCTCCGAAAATAATAATCGTGGCCTCGTTGAACTTCCTAAAGGCTCCGGCCGGTGGTGGGGTGTACTTGGTGAGTCGCGGTGTCTAATCCAAGATCAGACGCTTTGATAGCACCGCACTCGATGAGGATGAGTGCAATTTGGCGGAGCTCCTCAATTCGCTCTTGGATGGTGCGTTTGTCCACCGGAGGGGGAGGTGGGAGAGTAAGACCGCCGGAGTGTTCAACCGACTCTTTAGGCCTCCCCCAGATCCGGTCCGCTGCAAAGCGCAGCGCCGCCCCCGGATCTTCTTTGCGGAGTTTCTCGAAGTCATCGATGGCCGCCCCGGTTTCTTCCAAATAAGACCGGAGATAGCTCTTGAGCTTCTTGGCCTCTGGGGAGTCAGGAGGGCGTCCTGAGCTTTTAGGGGCTTCGCCCTTCTTCCAGTCCCGACCGCCTGTTTTCATTCCCTTTGCCATCGGCTTTTATCGGCTTTTCTTCCGTCTGTTGTGAACCCCCGGTCAACATGTTCCGTAACGTCTCATCACTTCCGGCAGTGCATTTAGCTCCCGTAAGGTTTCCGCGATTGACTGTCCACCAGCCCACCAGTGAAAGCGGAGATCGGCATCAAATGGAATCACAAGATCATTGTTAGCCCTCAAGAATGGCATGGGGTGTTTAAGCGGTTGGATCAAGCCCAACCGAACAAATTCCATCGCCTTGGTCTCATCTTTGGGAATGAAAACGTCCCCTGGCCTAAATACCTTCGGCCCGGCGGGTGTCTTGATCTTCAAGGTCCGAACGGCCATGAATTTGACCATCTTCTAAAACCTCCAAGTTCGTGTCTGTTAGA
Source organism: Nitrospiria bacterium (assembly GCA_035517655.1). Taxonomy (NCBI): domain Bacteria; kingdom Pseudomonadati; phylum Nitrospirota; class Nitrospiria; species Nitrospiria bacterium. Next base: position 6,666 of record DATIYJ010000068.1, read on the forward strand.
TCTACCAGCTCGCTTTCGGGTTGTTTACCTTGTCCTACGCCCTGGGTAGGGGACAGGTTAAACAAGGTCCGGTTCGGGTTGTTTACCTTGTCCTACACCCTGGGTAGGGGACAGGTTAAACAAGGTCCGGTAGAACTTAGAACCCCGTTCGGCGTTGGATTTCCAAAAACCTCTTTCTTCTCCCTCTCGGAGAAGACCGAGAATAGCGTTACGGCCCAGACCGGTTTTATCCTTGACCCGTTGAACTACATCCGACTGATTAGGCGTATTCCCGGTTTGTTCCATCTCCCGGATGATCTGCTGGACTTCGCTATATCTTGCGTTGTTTTCTTCCCGCTGGGAATTTTTGAGGTCCTGAGTGATGTCAGTAAATATCGGGCCGTCAGCCACCTTGAGAGTGAGTTTAAAATCCGAAAGCCACCGATGCTTTGTGGACCGGATTTCCAAGATGGTGGTTTCCCCTTCCCGTTTCTTTTCCATGCTCAGAACAACGTCAACTCCTGCTCCAAGTTCGGACGACCCTCGGTAGTCCTTTGCGGTCTCCGCTTTGCCTCCGTGATGAAGAACCAAGACAGAAGCCCCGTGTTTCGTTAACGCCCGTAACTGCCCGGTGATTTCGGCCATATCTGCGGACGAGTTCTCGTCTCTTCCCTCCATAAACCGCTTGAGGGTATCAATCACAATCAGGTTAAATTCTTTAGAGGCCAATTCCATGAAAGGTCCGTTCAAAGCGAGAGGGGGTGGATCATGCCACCAACACCAGACATGGAGATTCTCGGACGACCCGATTGACCTAAGCCGCAAAGGTAACAGGTCCGGCGGGTTCTCAGCATCAATGTATAAGACCGCTCCGGTTTCCGTCTCCCTGTTTAAAAATGGTTTTCCTTGCGCCACAGCAAAAGCGATGTTCAGGCTCAGGAACGTTTTATAAACTCCTTCACGAGCGCAGAGCATGACCACCGACGCCGTGGGGATTAGGCCGTGAACCTTCCAGGGGGTTTCATCTGGGGGCCTGAGTTTGTGAGATGGAACCCAAGGGACTGTTAGATTTCCCACGTCTTGAGGCTTTACGTGGTCCAAATACGTCTGCCGCTTTGCAGGTTTCTCCGGAAATAATCGCTCTGCGACTTCGCGCCGGTCGGTCATCGAAGGGCCTCCTCGATCACTTCCAGCCGTTCTAACAACCAGTGATGGGGCCTGTCTTCAAGAATCAAGCGCATCCGTAGGCGCGCTCTTTCCCGCTCAAGCTCAGCGCGGGAGAGCGCAGCGAGATCCCGGTGCGTCCATTTGATCCAGTCCTCCTCGGACCGCAACGGGTTGGGGATCTTGTAGATCTCACCGATCATTTCCTATCCCCGGTCAATGCGGGGCGGTAGCCCTCTTTAACCAGCCGCTCTATCTCAGACAGGGGAATACGCACTGAGCGGCCGATTTTGACGAAGGCCACACGCCTCAGAAAAATGTCTTTCCTCCACGTAGCCGCCTTCCGGCCCGTCACCTCTTCAGCCTGAAAAACAGTCAACAACTTCTCATCACTCTTAATCATCGCCGACCTCGCTTCAGTTTTTTCTTGATTTTTCCTAAAGGTGATCTTATACTATTTTTTGTTACCTGTCAAAACTACATTATTAGTTTCATCGACGGTGGATGGAAGGCAAATTAAACCTTACTTGGTAACGGAGATTTTCATGGCCCGGAAGAAAAAACCTGACAGGAGGCGTTTAGGGGCTCAGTACCGGCTTAGCACTCCGTCGGTAGAGCTGCTGCGGTGTCTGAACGACGGGATAAGGTTTATTCATAAGGAAGACCCGCGACAGATTAAGCTAGTGACGGATGGTAGATCTCGGGCTTATCTTCATGTCCCGGCGTACCAACCCTCCGGGACGGAGGAGAAACCCTTTCGGGAGGCGGTGAAGAAGATTGCTACGGCCCTGCGGCAAATTACAAGCCCCTCAGGCGTGCATTCTTTTTATGCTCTAATTAACCAGCATCTCCGGGACGCGGTTTTTCGGCTTGAGCCTCAGGCGGTCATGAGTGAGGAATTGCGTAAGAGGGTTCGTACCAAAGAGGGTCCTCTCGAAGATTATTTTCTTAAGCGGGGTTATACCGAAGAGAATTCTCGCAACAAGATGGTGGCTCTTCTCCGGAAGGGGGTCTATACCGAGGCGACCCTCCATTTCGCCCACAAAAGTTTCAGGAGCTTTCCGAGGCTTGAATGGGTCCCCGAGTTCAACCCGGACAGACCCGTCGGGTATCTCTGGGGATTGGCGGCGTGTCTGCTTCAGGACATATCCCAGCACCCAGAACGACTCAAATCATGCCAGCATTCGATTCGGGGAAAGCCTTGCTCCCGTCTCTTTTGGGATGAGGCCAAGAACAAGAGCCGGAAATTTTGTTACGACCCGGAGTGTTTGAAGGATTACAAGAGAGAGAAGGTCGAGCGATCAAGGAAGAAACCACACAAGGAGACTCAACATGGCAAGAGCAGGCGGTAAGGATCGGGGGATCTTGGAATGGCCCAAGGGGTCTGGTAAATGGTGGGTAAGGATCTTCGTCAATGGCCGAGAGAAACGCTACAGGGCGGACAATAAGACTCAGGCCAAGGCTCTCTACGGTCGGCTGAGGGCCGAGATCCGTGAGGAAAGGTTCTTCCCGGAGAAGTTCTCTACGACAAAAGAAATCACCCTTCGGGCATGGATTGAACGATACCTCGAAGGTTCTACCAACCGAAGCCTTGTCAACGAAAAGCGATACGGCCGGTTCTGGTCCTTGCTCCTGGGTAAACGCACCCTGTCAAGCATCACGACAGATGATCTCCGGCGGATTCAAGCCAAGATGAAAACCAGAGAATGGGTGAAGGTCAAGATGGCAGGCAAGGAGAAAGTTAAAATCGTCAAGAGGCATGCGCCAGCCACTATCAACCGTCAATTTTCATTCCTTCGTCATGTGCTTCAGATTGCCGTGAGGGATGGGAAGATAGGCCGGAATCCCGTCAGCGGGGTGAAGTTCTTCCCGGAGTCGAACCGGACGCGGTTTCTCTCGGATGAGGAGGTTAAGAGCTTGAAGGCCGTCATGAACCCGGACAACTTCAAACGGGTTGCGTTTGCGATCAATACCGGGCTTCGACGGGAAGAACAGTTCTCACTTCGATGGGATCAGGTCGGCTGGGAGAGCCGGACACTCACGATCCCGCTTCCCAAAGGCGGCAAGACCCGGCATGTTCCTTTGAGCGATGCTGCGCTTTCAATTCTCCGGTCCCTTGATACCCTGGACTCTCCGTGGGTCTTTCCGAGAGAGAGCAACCGGCTTTTACCCGGCTCTGCCGATTCTTTCGTCAATCGGAAGTATGCACCGGCTCTACGCAAAGCGGGGATCAAGGGGGCTTGCTGGCACACCTTGAGGCACACAGCGGCCAGTCGCCTTGTCATGGCTGGTGTGGACCTGTACGCGGTCAAGGAGATCCTCGGTCACCGGGACATAAAGACCACCCTTCGTTATGTCCACCTTGCGCCGGGATACCTCCATCAAGCGGTCAATCGAATAGGGGCCGGGATGGAAAATCAGGATGGAACCGTGACTAAAACCGTGACTGACGGAAAGGCCGAGGAAGTTGAATCTTCACAACCCATTGAAAAGAATTGGCTGGGGGACGAGGGGTCGAACCTCGATAGACAGAGTCAGAGTCTGTCGTCCTGCCATTAGACGATCCCCCAACCGTCTTACCTTAATTATAATAGAAATGGCAAAAATACGGGCTTCATTTTGAAGCATCGGGCGGGATCATGTCAATCGCTTTCTTGAGACGTTTGAGAGTGGTGTTTTTCCCGAGTATCTCCATCACCTCGTAAATTCCGGGACTGACGGTCTGGCCGGTCAGGGCCACGCGGACGGGCTGGGCCAGTTGGGCCAGCTTCAGTCCTTTCTGGTCCAGCAGTTCTTTAAAGGGTTTTTCCAACTCCGGCGCGGTGAAGGCCGTCACGGCCTCGAGCCGGTTCACGAGGTCGGTCAAAACCGGACGGATGTCCGGCGTTAAAAATTTTGCCCGGGCCAGTTCATCAAAAGGTATCTCCTCTTTCAGGAAATACGCCGTTCCCTTCGCCAGCTCGATCAGCGTGCGCGCGCGCGATTTGACCGCGGTGACGACCTGATCCAATACGCGTTCCTCGATCGTTTCCACTGAAAGCCCTTGCCCTGACAGAAACGGTTTGAGCAGACTGGCCAGCCGCCGGCCGTCGGCCTGATGGATATAATGGCCGTTCAGCCAGAGCAGTTTTTCCGGATTGAAAACGGCCGGAGAAGAGACGACCTTTTCCAGGGAAAAATTTTCGATTAATTCCTCGCGGCTGAACACCTCCTGATCACCGTGCGACCAGCCCAGCCGCGCGAGATAATTGATGAGCGCTTCCGGGAGATAGCCCTGGTCATGATATTCCGTAACCGAGGTTGCGCCGTGACGTTTGGAGAGGCGGCTCTTATCCGGACCGAGGATCATCGACAGATGCGCGAATTTCGGCAGGGAATACCCCAGTGCATGATAGATCTGGATCTGGCGCGGCGTGTTGTTGAGGTGATCGTCCCCCCGGATCACGTGCGTGATTTCCATCAACGTATCATCCACCACGACGCCGAAGTTGTAAGTCGGAACGCCGTCGGAGCGGAGCATGATCAGGTCGTCCATCTGCGCGTTGTCGAATTGAACGCGGCCCTTGACGAGGTCTTCCACAACGGTTTGTCCGGTTTGCGGGGCCTTAAAGCGGATCGCGGCCGGGAGGCCCGGAGGCGGGCCCTTGCGATCCCTGCACCGTCCGTCATAACGCGGAATGAGCTTCTTGGCCTGTGCTTCCTTCCGACGCGCTTCCAACTCCTCCGGCGTGCAATAGCAAAGATAGGCCTTGCCCTCTTTCAGGAGTCGTTCGGCATGCTCTTTATAGAGGGGAAGCCGGTCCATCTGCCGGATCGGGCCTTCATCCCAGTCCAGTCCCAGCCAGCGCATGCCGTCGAGAATCGCCTGGATGGATTCTTCCGTCGATCGCGAACGGTCGGTGTCTTCGATCCGAAGAATCAACGTTCCCTTGTTGTGCCGCGCGAACAGCCAGTTGAAGAGCGCGGTGCGGACACCGCCGATATGGAGGTAGCCGGTCGGGCTGGGCGCAAACCGGACGCGGACTTTTTCGTTTTCCGTGATCGTCATACGCCGGATTATGGCATGGTCGCTGGGATAAAGTAAAGATGAGCTGTGGCTCCGGACGATCCCGGGCCCGGTATTCGATGCGCGCGTCGCACAACTTGCACCTTGACAAGGTTCGACATTTCTGGTTAGATAACAACTTTGTTTGCCCACGTTCGGTGGGGAAGCTATGGCGGATCCGCAGGATCCATTTCGTCAGGGATTGTCCTTTGCGGCCCGGATCGGCGTCGAGTTGGTTGTCTCGACGGTGGTGGGCGCTTCTCTGGGGTACCTGTTGGACGCCTGGTTGGGAACGCGCCCCTGGATCATGGTTGTGGGTGTCTTCCTCGGGGCGGCGGCGGGGTTCCGCAGCATTTATCGAATGGCCACGACCGGCGATCGATCCGGAGATATGAAATAACGTTAGGCTGAACCATGGAAAATCCGCTTGATCATTTTGTACTCCACCCCTTGATCCCGATCCATCTCTTCGGGTTCGATCTCTCGATCAACCAGGCCGTGGTGATGATGTGGGTCGTGGTGGCGGCCGTTTTTCTTTTCTTCCAGACGGCCGTTCGTTCCCGTCAATTCGTGCCCACGAAAGTTCAGGGCCTGGCGGAGATGAGCGTGGAGTTCCTGCGCGGTCTTGTTTTGGAAAATATGGGCGAGCAGGGGATGCGCTTCTTCCCGTTCATCGTGACGCTGTTCTTCTTTATCCTGTTCGCCAATCTGTTGGGACTGATTCCGGGCACTTATACGATTACCAGCCAGATCATGGTGACGGCGTTATTTGCGATCGTGGTCTACATCACCAGCTTGGTTGTGGGATTCATGGTACACGGCCTTCATTTTTTCAAGATCCTGGTGCCGCCCGGCACGCCGGGCTGGCTTCTCCCGTTGATGTTACCGATCGAGGTGGTAAGCCAACTGGCCCGGCCCTTGACTTTGGCCGTCCGGCTCTTTGCCAACATGACGGCGGGGCATACGATTCTCATTGTACTTTTTGGGATGGTAGCCTCCATGAGTTTCGGGATCGGCTGGCTCCCCGTGGCTATGGCTATCGCAATTCTCATACTTTCCAAAAACATGGCACCAAAACAAAAAGTGATAACCTTGCTTGTTGGGTCGCTACTCACTATCGTATTGTCGATCTATTTCGGGAGCGGTTGGTTGCCTTTTATCGCTGCCGGTTTGGTCTACGCTCTTGAAGTGTTCATCGCGTTCATCCAGGCATATATTTTTACGATCTTGGCCACCGTGTATCTCGGCGATGCCATTAAACTTCACTGATTGAAAGGAGAGAAAATATCATGGATGCAAACGCAGCAGCGTTGTTGGGAATGGGATTGGCCGCGGCCGGATTCGGCGGCGCGGGGGTCGGTATCGGGTACATCTTCGGTAAAATGATCGAGGCCGTGGCCCGGCAGCCCGAGGCCGAGGGCAAGGTCGGAAAATATATGTGGATCGGCTTCGCGCTGGTCGAGGCGATCGCGCTTTACGGTCTAGTGGTGGCCTTCATCATCTTAGGCTTGAGGAAATAAGAGCCATGCCGCAGTTTGACACGCATTTTCTGTCTTCCCTGCTTTTCTGGTCGGTGGTTTCCTTCGGGATCCTTCTTTTTCTGCTCCGGCGCTACGCGCTTCCCGAAATCGTTGAGATGCTGGAGATGCGCGAGAAGAAAATCAAGGACAGCCTGGAGCAGGCCGAACGGCTCAAGCAGGAGGCTCAACAACTCCTCCAGCAGTACGAGGCCAAGCTAAAATCCGTTCATGCGGAGGGCCGGGAAATCCTGGAAACGGCCCGAAAGCAGGCCCAGCAGCAACTGGAGGAAAATGAACAACGGGTGGAGCAGGAAACCCGTCGGATGCTGGCCGAGGCCCGGTCCGAGATTCAACGGGAACAACAACAGGCCGTCCAGGAAATTCAGCGCACCGCGGTGGATCTGACTTTACTGGCGGCCGAAAAGGTCTTGGCCCGCAGTCTGACCGATGCGGACCACCGGCGGCTGGTCGAGGAGGCCTTGCGGGAAATCGCCCAGTCGTCGAAATGACAATTCAGTACGGACTCATGCTAACGAACCCCGATGGGGGCTGCAGAAGCACCAAGTCAACCTGTCCCACCTGAACGTCTTGAAGATCGATAACCGCGAGCGTGGAGTTGGGCTGATAGTAGGCCACGCGAAGCGGCTGTCCATTCAGATCCGGGGCTTCCCACAGCAAGGTATAATCCGAGCCGAGGTCGGTCCGGCCTTTGATCGAACGGACGAGCAGGACCAGATCGCAGGAGTGCCCATCAATGGTGTCCTCTCTCAGAAGAATTCGCGATTCGATAAGGTCCGGCCGTTTCTCCATGGGGATCAATCCCTCCCGCTGGGCCTTAAAGGACAAGCGGCTGGAAATCGGCGTCTCGAAATAGATCTTGTCCGCCGTGTAGATGCGATACTCCCTCATCTGTTTGTAATCCATGATCCAGATCTCGGGGGGGTCGGTTTCGGTATGCTCATACCGAATGGCGCGTCCGACCCGATAAATTTTCACGGTGGAGAGCGAGCGGTGGCCGCTCCGGTCGATCAAAACGGTTTGAAGTTTAGCGGAAAGATCGGGCAAGCCCGCGGCCGTCGGAGAAAGGGAGGCCGTTTCCGAGGCGGGCGCGATGGCGGGCATCCCAACGGTCAAAACGACGGCGATCGTAAAGGCGATACGGGTATCGGTGATCGAAGACGTCATGGAAGCGCTTCCGGATTCAGGCCTCCTTGTCGGTAACCTTGGAGATCGAGCGTGACAAATCGGAAGCCGGTTTCCTTCACGGCGGCCACCACCCGTTCGCGAAGCGTTGCATCGAGGAGCCGGTCGAGATCCGCGGCCGACAACTCGATCCGGGCCACCTCCCCATGATCGCGCACCCGGACCTGCCGGAACCCCTCTCTTTTTAGAGCCTCCTCCGCCCGTTCGATTCGACCCAAGCGTTCCACGGTGATCACCGTTCCAAAGGGCACGCGGGAGGACAGGCAAGCCTCGGCCGGTTTATCCCAATTGGGAAGCCCGATCGCCCGGCTCAAATGCCGGATCTGGATTTTATCCAGGCCGGCTTCGACCAGAGGGCTACGAACCCCGAACGCCTCGGCCGCCTCAAGCCCCGGTCGGAAATCCTTCAGGTCGTCCAGGTTGGTCCCGTTCGCCAGCCAGCGCAGGCCCAACTCTTTGGCCAGACGCGTTCCGTTCGAATAGAGGTCGTGTTTGCAAGCGTAGCATCTCCGCAAACCGTTCTGGTGGAATTCCGGATGCTCCATGGCCTTTGAAGAAATCAGGTGGTGCGACACGCCGATCTGACGCGTGATTTGTCGGCTGCTTTCCAATTCGGAAGCCGGCACGGTGGGGGAGACGGAGGTCGCGGCGGCGGCCCGCGCGCCCAGAACGTCGTGGGCGATTTTCAAAACCAACGTGCTGTCGATTCCTCCGGAAAAGGCAACCAGAACAGAATCCATCTTCTGAAAGATGTCCTGCAATCGCTCAAGGTTTTGGTGGGTCTGCGTGTCCATATTTATGGCGGAACTCGCGTCGGGATCGGCCGCAGGCATCAACGGAGGCGACACGAGGTCTAATTTTGCCGAATCTTGGCCTCATCCTGCTTGGCGACGACGACCAGCGCCAGATGATCCGGGTCGATGTATTTTTGCGCCACCCGTTGAACATCCGTTTTGGTGACCGCCCGGATCAGTTTGGGATAGCGCTGGGCATAATCCAGCCCGAGGTTGTAAAACTCCGTCTGGGCGAGAAAGCCGGCGATTTTTTCACTGGTGTCGGTTCGAAGCGGAAAGTTGCCGATAAGAAAAGCCTTGGCATCTTCCAGCTCCCGATCGGTGACGGGCGCGGTCCGGATCTTCCGAAGCTCGGCCAGGACGCCGTCAATGGCCTGCTGAGCCGCCGCGTTCCGGGTCTGGAGGGAGACGGCAAAGCTTCCGGGGAACGCACGGGCGTCGAAACGGCTATAGATGCTGTAGGCGAGTCCTTGATTGTCGCGGATGTTGCTCATGATGCGCGACGAGAAGCCCCCCCCGCCCAGGATGTAGTTCATGACGGTCACGGCGTAGTAGTCCGGGTTTTTTCGGTCGATTCCAAGATGGCCCAGCATGATGTTGGCCTGCGTCAGATCTTTGTCGATCAGCTTGACGACGGGTTTCTCCAGGCCGACGGCCGGGGAAACCGTCACGGCCGGGATCGGTCGCTGGGTCCAGGAGCCGAAATAGGTCTTGAGGAGGTCCAGAGCTTCCGATTCGGTGATGTCGCCCACGATGGTCATGATCGTGTTGTTCGGACGGTAGTACGCCTCGTAGAACCGGGAGACGTCGTCGCGGGAGATCGCCGGCAGCGTCTGTTCCGTGCCCTCGGCGGGACAGCGATAGGGATGCGCACCGAACACGATCTGATTGAAGGCCTTTTCGGCCACCACCTCGGGCTGATCTTTCTCGGAGAGGATTTCACCGAGAATTTCCTGACGCTCGCGGTCCAGCTCCGGCTCGGGAAAAGACGGGTGAACGAGAATGTCGGACAACAGGTCCAAGCCGGTGTTCAGATCCCTCTTCAACACCCGGAGCGAGGCGGTGGCGTAATCTTCACCGCCGCCGACGGAGAGGCCGGCCCCGATGAAATCGACCGCGTCCGCGATCTGGGTGGCGCTTCGCGTGGCGGTTCCTGCTTCCAAAAGCTCCGCCGTCAGATTGGCCAGGCCGGCCTTGTCTTCGGGGTCCAGAACGGAGCCGGCCTTGACGATCATCTGGATGTTCACGATGGGAAGGGCGTGGGCTTCTTGGATGACGACGATCAGGCCGTTGTCGGTGACGACCCGTTTGGGCGAAAAATCTTCGGCCGGCGCGGCTTCGATCGAAACGGCCCGGCACAAAAATACGATCGTTCCCCAAAAAAACAACCGGACAAAAAGATCGGATGCGGCGCGGATTCGGGAATTGACCATAGGGAATCTATTCCTTGTGAGGCTGAGGGATGAGAAGGCCCGCGGTCCGGTGATCCTCGATCAGATACGCCTTGGCGACGCGCATCACATCTTCCTGGGTGACCTTCCGGATGTTTTCGACATACGATTCCTGATAGGGATATCCCGCCCCCACCGCTTCCGCGCTCCCGATCTGCATGGCCTGATAGAAGTTGGAGTCCTGCCCCATGATGAAAGCGGCCTCGATCTGGTTCTTGGCCTTTTGGAGTTCCCGGTCGCTGACCGGTTCGGTCGTCATCCTTTGGATTTCGGCATACACCGCTTTCTCCAGATCCTCCGCGCTTTTCCCGGGTTGAGGAATTCCGTAAACGTAAAACAGGTCGGGATTCGCCGACAAGTTCGGGTATTCCCCCCCGACATCGAGGGCGAGTTTCTGTTCGTAAACCAGGCTGCGGTAGAGGCGCGAACTTTTCCCGGTGAACAGGATATTGGCCAGGACACCCAGGGCATAATTGTCCGGAGCCGAAAAATTGGGAACGGGGTACCCGGCAAACACGAACGGCAGTTGGGCCTCCTTTTTGATCACGAAGCGCCGCTCGCCGTTTTGTTCCGGCTCGACAATATGAAAAACCGGGGCCGGAAAGCCCTTCGGGACGCGGCCGAAAGTCTGCCGGATTCTGGGAAGCAGCTTGTCGGGGTCGATATCCCCCACGATGACCAGAATCGCGTTGTTGGGCGAGTAATACCGTTTATAAAAGGCGGTGACGTCGTTTCGCTCCAGACTGTTCAGATCCGTCATCCATCCAAGAGTCGGGGCGTGGTACGGATGGACCAGAAACGCCATGGCGTACAGGTATTCAACGACCAGGCTTTGGGGGTCGTCGTCCGTCCGGAGCCGCCGCTCTTCCTCGACTACGGCTCGCTCGAGCTGAAACTCCCTGGCGTCGAGGAGGAGGTTCGTCATCCGGTCGGATTCGAGATTCAAGGCCAGCCCGATCTGGTCGGCCGACAGATTTTCGAAATAAGCGGTGTAGTCCTTTGAGGTGAAGGCGTTTTCGGTCCCGCCGACCTTGGCAATCATCCGTGAGAACTCCCCCTTGCCGTATTTGGGGGTGCCCTTGAACATCATGTGTTCCGTGAGATGGGCGAGCCCGGTTTTTCCGGTGACCTCGTTCCGCGAACCGGCCCGATACCAGATCTGGACCGTCACCACCGGGGCTTTGTGCTCTTCAACGAGGATGACCTTGAGCCCGTTTTCGAGGGTGTGGGTCTGAATCGTCCGGGCCCGGGCCGGAGAGGATGAAAAAACCAGAAGCAACGTGAACAAGAAATAAAACAAGATCGGCATACGAACCATCCTAAACAAGAGTCTCGGGCGTTGTCAACTGGTTACGAGAGACTGTTGATGAGGGCCGGTGCGGCGGTCTCGGTGCGGAGTTGGCCGCAGGCGGCCAGAATGTCGCGGCCGCGGCTTTTTCGAATAAAGGCGGTGAGATGTCCTTCGATCAGAATGTTTTGAAAGCGCAATACGGTTTCGTCATCCGGTCGGCCGAAGGGGGACCCGGGATAGTCGTTGAAAGGGATCAAATTCACTTTACAGCGGATGCCCTTGAGCAGCCGGAGCAGCCGGTGGGCATCCGTGTCGGAATCGTTCACGCCTTTCAAGAGGACATACTCGAAAAATATCCGACGGCGGGGCGGGAGGGGATAATCCCGGCAGGCCCGGAGAAGCGTTTCCAGGGGATACTGTTTATTGACCGCCGGCATCAGTCGGTCGCGCACGGCATTGGTCGTGGCGTTGAGCGATATGGCCAGATTCACATTCAATCCGCTCTCGCCCAGCTTCTTTATCTGGGGAACGAGGCCGGAGGTCGAGAGCGTGATCCTTCGAGGAGAGAGGGCGACCATCTTGGGGTGCGTGAGGCGTTTCAAGGCTTCGATCACCTCGCGGTAATTGGCGAGGGGCTCACCCATCCCCATCAGGACGATATTCGTCAGGGGATTGTCCGATTCGAGGTGCCGGAGCACCCAGAGCACTTGGTCGACGATCTCGTGGGCTTTGAGATTGCGGATGAGGCCCATGGTGCCGGTGAGGCAAAAGGTGCAGTCGAGCGTGCAACCGACCTGGGTCGAGATGCAGAGAGTGTTGCGATCTTCATCCGGGATCAAAACGGATTCGACCTCCTGACCGTCCGACAGGCGGAACAGAAACTTTTGCGTCCCGTCCGTCGAATGTTGTCGGCGGACCAACTGGGGTTCACCGACCCCGGCCCGCGCTTCAAGAAGGGCCCGATCCGATTTAGATAGATTGGTCATTTCATCAAAGCGAGAGACGCGTTTCTTATAGACCCAATCCAGAAGCTGTTGGGCGCGATACTTCGGCCAGCCCAATTCCCGCATAAAGTCCTCGAACTCGTCGAACGAAAACTGTTTAAGGTTTCTCTTTTGCATGAGGGTAATGTAACACAGTTTGAATCGATGAACAAGGTGTCTTGATCGGAATGTCTGTGTTATAATGGAGAGCGTGAAGACGAATCGGTTCGATAAATGGACGGCGGCCGGTGCGTTACTGATCTTCGGTTGGGGTTGGCTTGCGGCCTGCTCCGCCCAAAAGCCGCTGATTGTGCCCACGACGCCTCCTTCCGAGCGAAACGAGAATCCCGGCCTGGACCAGCCGCTCTCCGCGCCTCAAAAGCCGACCGGCCCTCCGCAGGCCTGCGCGTCGGCGGAGGACTGCTTAAGCTCGGCGCTGAAAATGGCGGATACCGGGGATCGCGCGGCAGCCGCAACCGTCCTTCAGTCCCTTCGAGGCCGATATCCGGATTCTCTCCAGTCGAAGCAAAGCGGTTTTCTTCTAGGGCGGTGGGCCGCCGAAAGCGGATCGCCCCAGGCGGAAGAGCTCCTGTCGCAAGCCATCGTGGATCTCCCCTCGCTCGAAGAATACGGCCTCTTTTACATGGCCGACGGGGAGATGCAACGGGGACAGTCGACACAGGCGGTTCAGACCTATGACCGCTTGCTCCGGAAATATCCGGAAAGTGTATTAAGCGCGCAGGCGACCTATCAGAAGGCGGATGCCTTGGTCCAATCCGGCGACTATAAGACCGCCGTGATCGTGTTCGACGAATTCGTGACACGATTTCCCAACGATTCGAATACCGCGAAGGCCTTGCTTCGCTTGGCCGACTGCGCCGTGAGACTCGGGGATTCGATCAGGGCCGTTTGGGCGCTGCAGCAAGTCTGGTTTTTTCACGCCGACAGTCCGGAAGCCCCGGAGGCCCAAAAGCGTCTTGAACAGCTGGGTGGATCGGGTGTCTCGATCCCGACTCCTTCCGCCGAGGCGCGATCTCAACGGGGCCGAACTCTTTTTGACGCCGCCCGATACGACGAGGCCGAGGTCGAATTCAAGGCGGTGCTGTCGGCCGGCGAACGGGGGAATCACGATGAAGTAAGTCTGAAATTAGGCGAAACCCTGATCCAGCTCAAACAATACGCTGACGCCGATCACGTTTTGGGAGATCTGGCGCGCCGTACCGGACGTCCGGATCTTCTGACCGGCGCCCTCTTCTGGATGGGACGCGTGGCGATTCGTCAAGGTGAAGAAAGCCGGTTTCTCCAGATCGAGCGGCAAATGGCCGACCGCGTTCCAACCAGTCCGGATCGCGTGAAACTGCTCTTTATGATCGGCGATTATTATGAAGACCGTCACCAGCTCGAACAGGCCCTGACGGTGTATCACCGGGTGATCGCAGAGGCCCCCGGCGATCCCTCCGCCGAGGACGCTGTTTGGCGGATCGGTTGGATCGCCTACAAAACCGGGAGATACAGCGACGCGATCCGAATCCTCGAAGACTATTTGCAACAGCATCCCGCCAGCCTTTCCGGGGGACAATTCGGGTACTGGATCGGACGCAGCGCGGAACAGATGAATCAGCCCGCCCAAGCCGTCCACGACTACCGGGACGTCTGCCGGGACTATCTGCGGAGTTTTTATTGTCAGCAGGCCCGGGTCCGACTGGCCGGTCTCCATTCCGCCGCGTCCGACCCCGGGAAAACGGATGGCCCGTCGGAGGCTCCCGCAGACATTTCGAATGCCGTTACGGTTCCGGTCGATGGGAATACCGTTCGCTTGCCGGACGGAGCGGCCAATCCGGCATTGACGCACGATCGGCATTATTCGACTGCGGCGGAATTAATGGCCCTGCATCTCGAGCCGGAGGCCGCGCAGGAACTTTCCTACCTGACGGATCGGTATGCGACGGACAAGGCCACGGTATTAAGGCTGGCCGACCTCCTCTACGCGGCGGGGGATTATTACCATAGTCTTCATCTCCTGCGGCTCTATTTTCAGGATGTCCTGGAAAAAGGAGGGGACGAGATCCCGAAAAGTTTCTGGGAACAGGCGTATCCGTATCATTTCGTGGAACGGATTCAGGGACAAAATTCCGCGGTGGGAACGGATCCTTATCTCGTCGCGGCCGTTACCCGCGAGGAAAGCGCGTTTGATTCGAAAGCCGTTTCCAAGGTGGGTGCCTTGGGCTTGATGCAACTCATGCCCTATACGGCGGAATGGGTGGCCAAACAGATCGGCCTGGACGGGTTCCGTCCGGAACTGCTGCTGGACGAGGCGACCAATATCCGACTGGGGGCATGGTATCTCGGACATCTGATCGAGCAGTTCAACGGAAACGTGGTTTTGGCCGTCGCCAGCTACAACGCCGGCCCGGAAGCGGTCGGCCGGTGGGCCGAGAAAGGCATGGGGGACCCGGATGAATTCATCGAATCCATTCCGTTTACCGAAACCCGATACTTCACCAAGAAAGTCCTCCGAAGCTACCGTGAATATCTCCGGATCGCGGGAGAAAATTCCGACCGACCGTTATCGGGAGCCCTGGTTTCGCCTTGACAAGCGCACCGAGAAGGCGGTATAGTGGGCTCAATTTTGAGGAGTTACGATCGTGATCTCTCCTCATCGGAAGGCCCGTGGTTCCGTCTCCCTCTCCAGGACGGCTTTTCCGCCGTCGGATGCATCCCATCCTTTTCGAATTAATCCATTCGACCCTCCGCGGCCGAGGCGTGTCGATCTACCCAGTGAGCACGGTGAACGAGAGGGGGAGGACTTCGGCGAGCTCCGTCGAGCCGCTTTGCCGGTGAAGTAAGCGAGGAGCTGGCTCCGCCAGTCCGAGCGCGGGGTCTGGGGGCATCGGAGGAGCAACAGCACCGCACGGGCCCCCAGATCAGATCGGGGGCGACGCGAGCCACAATCATTGAGGAAGCATCGTCATGCCCATCGATCAAATGACGCTGTTGGAAAAGCGCGTGCACCAGATCTTGGAATTGGTGAAGCGTTTGAGACAGGACAACGCTGTTTTAGAACAAAAGCTCAGGGCGATCTCTCAACGGTTGGCCAAGCGGGAGCGCGATACGCTTCGTTGGAACCATGACCGGGTTCGGTTACGCTCCCGGGTGAAACAAATCCTGTCCGAAATGGAGACCTGGTCGGGCCGTTTGGATCCGGCGGAACCGACCGATGCGAGGTCCAGAAAACGAGGGGAGACGTGAAAAAACAGGTTGAGGTTGAAATCTACGGCCAGCGTTATACCATCGCGGGGGAGGCGGATGAGCAGTACGTCGGCAAATTGGCGCGCTACGTGGACGGAAAGATGCACGAGCTGGCCAAGACCGGCAAGAATTTTCCCGCCACCAAACTGGCCCTGCTGGCGGCCGTCAATATTACCCACGAGCTTTTTCAGCTGCGGCAGGATAAGCAGGTCAAAGAAAACTTGATCGAGAAAAAAGCCAAGGACCTCATCGAGAATATCGAAGAGCAGTTCGGAGATCTCAAGTTGTATTAATTTGATCCGCTTGGCCGGCGATTTGCAGGAGCCCTGCTTCCTTTGCCCCGTCCGTCAACGCTTCCTTCCCCAAAATAATCTTGAATAAAGAACTAGGCCGTTGCCGTTGTGGAGGACTCGGTAGTCAGGGGGGAAGGGTCAAGTGCGGTGTGGCCGTTGCCGTTGGCTTCCAGCTTGATCGAGACCAGCTTGGAGACCCCGGCCTCTTCCATCGTGACCCCGTAGAGAAGATCGGCGTGTTCCATGGTCCGCTTGTTATGCGTGATGATCAGGAACTGGGAATGGTCCGTCATCTCGCGGAGCACCTTCAGGAATCGACGGATGTTCTCCTCGTCCAGGGGGGCGTCGATCTCATCCAGAATGCAGAAGGGACTGGGGTGGATCAGAAAACTGGCAAACAGCAGGGCGATTGCCGTGAGTGCCTTTTCTCCTCCGGATAGAAGGCTGATGCTCTTCAGGCGCTTCCCCGGCGGCTGGGCCACGATTTCGATCCCCGACTCCAGCGGATTGCTCTCATCAAGCAGGACCAGATCGGCCTGTCCGCCCACGAAGAAATTCTGGAAGACCTCCTTGAATTTCTCGCGCAGCGCCGAATAGGTCGAAAAAAACATCTCCTTGGTGGTCCGGTTGATCTTCGAGATGGCGGACTCCAAATCCTCAATCGACTGGGTGAGGTCGGTCTCCTGTGTCGTCAGAAACCGGTGCCGCTCATCCAGTTCTTTGTACTCATCGATGGCGGCCAGGTTTACGGGGCCCAACTCCTCCAACTTGGCCCGCAGCTCGTTCAATCGTTCCTGAACCGGGTTTGGATCGATCGGGTCCGTGACCCCTTCGGCCGCGTCTTCAAGAACGGTTTGGTGGAGACTGGAGGCCTGCTCGACCAAGTGCTCGATCCGCAGTTTCAATTCGGTCTGTCGCACTTCCAGTTCGTTGTGAAGTTTTTCCACACGGCCCCGGTCGGCCCGGATCTGGCCCAGCTGGTCTTCCAACTGCTTGATCTGCCCCAGATCCGCCGTGTAGCCTTCGGTCTCGACCGACAGCCGCTGCTGTGTCTCGAAGAGTTGGGCACTTAACGCGCCGATGGCCTTTTCGGTTTCCTCAATGTCCTGGCGGGCGGCGAGGCTTTTCGATTCCAGAGTCGTCATTTCGGAAGCCTGCCGCTGTTGGTGTTCTTTTAACAAAGCTTGTTCTTCCCGCAGGCGGAGCCGCTCTTTGGACAGCGCCTCTTCCCGTTGAACCAGCGCCGAGACATCCACCTTCAGCTGGGTTACCTCGGAACGAAGAAGGTTCTGTCGCTCGGAGGAGGTTTTGGCTGTTTCTTGGAGACGAGCGAGTTCCGTCTCGATCCGTTCCTGCTCCTGCTGTCGAATGTCCAAGTGGCGTAAGGCCTCGGCCAGGGCCTGCTCCGCCGTGCCGGCTTCTTGGGCTTCCTGGGTGTGTTCGATCTGTAACAAACCTCGTCGCTCTTCCAAACGGATACGGTCCGCTTCCAGAAGCGCGATTTTCTGACGCTGCGATGCAAGGATTGATTCCTCTTGCTGCCGTTGTTCGAGTTGGTCCTGTTGTCGGTGTTGAACCCGCTCTAAATCCACGGCGAGCGCGGCTTTTTCAGCCTCGGACCGGACCAACTCGGTTTCGAGTTGCCTGATTTGGTCCTCCGCCTCCCGGATTTCCCGCCGGGTTAGGAGCAGTCCCTGCTGCGATCCGGTGCGCTGCCCGGCCCAAAGCAATCCGCTTGGGTAAAGAACTTCTCCTTCCAGGGTCACGATCGTATAGCCGATCCGAAGGCGGCTCCAAAGTCCGAAGGCGGCATCGAGATCCTGAACCAGAAGAACATCGCCCAAAAGGGCTTGGGCCGCGTCTTCAAAACCGGCTTTCACCTTAATTTGATACAACACCGGCCCGATGAAGCCCTCAAACGCTTCACCGGAGGAATGAACCTGGGCTGTGCGGGTCAGGCGCGGGAGCCGGGGCAGGAAAGCCCCGCGGCCGATTTGGGCCGATTTCATGGACTGAATAATTTTCCGGATGGTCGTGTGGTCATCCAAGAGCAGGCCCCGGAGTTGGTCGCCTAAAACGGCTTCGATGGCCGGTTCAAGGGCCTTTGGTACCTCGAAGAGGTCGGCCACAATACCGTGAAGACGGTTCCGGAGTTCGGGTCGTTCGGAAAGCCAGGCCAGGATCCCCGCCTGGGTCGTCATCATCGCTTTTTCGTTCTCCTTCAGCGAAGTGAGACGGGCCTGCGCGAGTGTCAGCGCCTCCCGCTGTCCTAAAATGGTCTCGGTTTGCGTCGCGAGTGCGGTTTGTTTTTGGGCAAACTCCTCGGCCAGACGGGTTCCTTCGGCCTGGATCCGGTTCAGTGCTTCTTGGAGGTCGGCCAAGCGGGATTGTTCCGCTCCCACGAGTTCCCGCATCTGATCGAGTTGTTGATTCACCGATGACAACTCGGACTGGCCCTTGTCTTGGATTCGTTGGATCTCCTTCTTGCGTGACTCGATCGAGGCCACGCGATTTTTGACCTCGGTCACCTCCGCCAGGGTCTCAAACAGCCGGGTCTTGTTGGCTTCAAGCGCGGCGTCCTGGACGGCGCGCTCCTCTTCCACCCCGACCAGCGAGGTTTCCCGGTCCGTCAATCGACCCTGCCGTTCCGATAGAGCCGTGGCCACTTCATGTTGTTGCCGTTCCGTCTCCTCCCCTTGTGTTACGGATTGCGTGACGGACTGTTCGAGGCGCGACCGTTCCTGAACAAGCTTGGCCCGCTGCTCTTCCCATGAATGGATCTGGCTCCGTAACAGCTCGATCCGGTTTTCTTGCCGATGGATCAGGGTTTGGGTGTCGTAGACGGCCTGTTTCAACGAAGAGAGGGCCGCCTCTTTTTGGAGGGCACCGGTTTTAATCGATTGCAGCTCGGCCTCGGTCCTGGACAGCGCGGCCAGGAGCGCGGATTCATTCGTCTTTAGATCGGCGATCTGGCGCAAGACTTCGTAGAGCGTCGTCAGACGATCCCGGTATTCCGAAACCAGAAGTTTCAGCTCCAAGTCTCGGGCCTCGGTCCGGAGGGTCTGGTAGATCTCCGCCTTCTTAACCTGCCGGTCAAGGGTGTTGGTCTGCCGTTTGACCTCGCCGATGATGTCCCGGACGCGGAGGAGGTTTTGCTGGGTGGCGTCCAACTTGCGTTCGGCTTCGGCCTTCCGTATTTTATATTTGGAGATGCCGGCCGTTTCCTCGATCAGTTCGCGACGCTCGAGCGGGGAGGCGTTTAAGAGCTGATCGACCTTTCCCTGTTCGATAATGGTATGACCTTTGTGACCTGCACCCGTGTCGATGAGAAGGTCGCGGATGTCTTTTAAGCGGCAGGGGGTCTTATTGATCAGGTATTCGCTCTCGCCGGTTCGGAATAATCGGCGACTAATCGCGATCTCCTGGTAATCTCCGAACTGGCCGGCGATTTCTCCGGTGACATCGCCGACGGTCAGAATGACTTGTGAAAGGTTCAGGGGTCGGCGCGTTTCGCTGCCGTTAAAGATCACATCCTCCATCCGGTCGGAACGGAGAGCCTTGGTGCTCTGCTCTCCCAGGACCCAGAGCACGGCGTCTACGATGTTGCTCTTCCCGCAGCCATTCGGTCCCACGATCGCCGTGATCCCGGGTTGAAACGCCACCACGGTCGCTTCGGCGAACGATTTGAACCCGATCAACTCCAGTTTTTTAAGGTACATATGCCTCCATGGTTATTCAGGTGGCAAAACCGGATCTGCTTGTCGCAGTTTGACAAAAACCTATAACATATCCAAATGATGAAGTAAAGAAAAAAATACAAGATTGAGTGGTTATGGACATCGGGTACTACAATATCCAGTGTGTATATCCCTATCGGTTGACGCGCTCGGTTCAATGGTGTTATCTTCATGTCGTGAAGGGAGACGACGGATGGCGGTATCGGAAGAATCCAGGCTGGCGCTTTTCATTGATCTGGAAAACATCGCGCTCGGCGTGCGCGAGGCCAAGTATTCCAGCTTCGAAATCAGCAAGGTCTTGGCTCGCTTGGTGGAGAAGGGCAAGTTGATCGTCAAGAAGGCCTATGCCGACTGGGATGTTTATAAGGAATACAAGCGCGCCTTTCACGAGGCCGGCATCGAGCTGATCGATATTCCGCACAAACGCTACAGCGGGAAAAACAGCGCCGACATCAAGCTGGTCGTGGACGCGATGGAGTTGGCTGCCTCGAAAGAGCATGTCAACATCTTTGTGATCGCGTCCGGCGACAGCGATTTCACGCCGCTGGTCTCGAAGCTGAAGGAAAACGACAAGCATGTCATCGGGGTGGGCGTGAAGAATTCCACCTCGGTGCTGTTGTCCTCGAACTGCGATGAATTTATCTACTACGAAGACCTCGTGCGCACCCCGAAGTCGAAGCCCAAGGCCGTCGCCCAGTTGCCGGAAAAGAAAAAGGAATGTTTTGAACTTCTCCTCGAAACGATCGAAGCGCTGCAGAGGGAGGACAAGGAGGTGATCTGGGGTTCCATGGTGAAGCAGACCATGAAGCGCAAGCAGCCCTCGTTCAATGAATCCTACTACGGTTACAGCTCCTTCAGCAAGCTGCTTGAGGATGCGGCGAAGCATGAACTGATCAAGATCACCCACGACGCGAAAAGCCGTTCCTACATCGTCACCCCCCTCATGGAAGCCCCATAAATCAACCGCCGGTCCGTTTGCGTCTCACGAGAATGGAATGCTATAGTACCGGTCGGAAAGTGCATCGCATCCGGTTCAATTCTTCGTACGGAAGGAGTCGGTCATGAAAAAGATCCTTGCGAGTCTGATCATAGTCTCTACGGTCGTATTCAGTTCCTGGGCGATGGCTCAGACGGGCGGCGGGTATATGATGAGTGATGAAGGCCGTCACTACGGTTTGATGGGCGGCTACTTTTGGTGGTGGGGACTGTACGGCCTGGTCAGGGCGGCGATCGTCCTGTTCGGCCTGTGGCTGCTTTATCGCATCACCGTCGCGGTCGAAAAGATCGCGGGTTCGAAGCTGAAAGGGGGATGATGATGGCCAACGAAGAGATGTGCGAACTGCCGGCCTACCGGGTTTCGGACGAGGAAGCCCGCAGGGTGATGGACCGATACAAAACGATCGCGGTGGTCGGTCTGTCCGGCAATCCCGAAAAACCGAGTCACTATGTTCCGAAGTATCTTATAGAGCACGGCTACACCGTCATTCCGGTGAACCCGACGGCCAAGGGAGAAATCCTGGGTCAAAAAGTTTATGCCGGCCTGAAGGATGTTCCGCAGAAGATCGAGATCGTCGATATTTTCCGGCCGCCGAAAGATGTTCCTCCGATTGTGGAGGCCGCGATCGCCATCGGAGCGAAGGTGGTCTGGATGCAGGAGGGGATCGTGAACAACGCCGCGGCCGAGAGGGCCAAAGCCGCGGGCCTGACCGTCATCATGGACAAATGCATGATGAAGGTCCATCGCATGCGTTAGCGTGCGCAATGTGACGGGGCCGCAGCGCCACCCGTTCGGTTGATTTATTTTCCGCGCCTCCTTTTTTGCCCCCTCTCTCGTCTCGGGGGCGCCGGTCTCTCGTTCGAAATTATTTTGCCGCCCTCATCCACCAGCCGGAAGTCGGCTTGGCGTTTGATCAGGTCCACTTTTTCGACCCGGACCTTGACGCGATCCGCGAGCCGGAAGATCCGTCGGCGACGGCGGCCTATCAGTCGGTGCTGCTTTTCTTCGTAGATGTAATAGTCGTCCGGGATCGAACTGATATGGACCAGCCCTTCCACGAACATTTCTTCCAACTCGACGAAGAACCCGAACGCCGTCACGCCCGTGATGAAGCCGAAATACTCCTCGCCTTCCTTGTCCGACAGAAAACGGACCTTCTTTAAGTCCACCGCCTCGCGCTCGGCCTCCATCGACGCGCGTTCACGTTCCGAGCTGGTCTGTGCGATTTCGGGCAGGAGTTTTTGGAGCAGGTCCAGGCGATGGGCCGAAAATGCCTTCTGATGAAGCAGCTCTTTGACCAGACGATGGACGATCAGGTCTGGATACCGTCGGATCGGCGAGGTGAAGTGTGTATAGTCTTCGAACGCCAGGCCGAAATGGCCGACGTTTTGGGTCGAATATTTGGCCTGCTTCATCGATCGCAGCAGCACATGATTGATCAGCCGTTCCTCGGGCCGCCCCTTGACCTGATCGAGAACGGATTGAAAGGCCTTCGGTCGGATTTTTCCGGCGTCCGATCCGGATTTAGGATTTGCGAACCGCAATCCGAAGCTTCCGATGAACTGGACGAAGTCGTGGATCTTTTCGGGGTCCGGCACGTCATGAATGCGGTAGATGAACGGGATTTTCAGTTCCGTCATATGCTCGGCTACGGTCCGGTTGGCCGCCAGCATGAATTCCTCGATCATCCGGTGGGCGATATGGCGTTCCTCGCGGATGATGTCCGTGGTCTGGCCCTGGAGGTCCAAAATAATCTCCGGTTCGGGCAGGTCGAAATCGATGCTTCCGTTTTGCGCGCGGACCGCCATGAGCCGGCGACAGAGCTCTTCCATCAACTCAAAATCATGAAGGAGATAATCATACGTCCGGCGCAATTCCGGGTCCTTATCCACCAGGATCTTCTTGACGGCCGTGTAGGTCATCCGTTCGTTGCTCCGGATGACGCTTTCATAGATATCGTACTCCGCCCGTTGTCCTTGAGCGTCAAACACCATCTCCGCCGTCAGGGTGAGCCGGTCGACCTTGGGATTGAGGCTGCAGATTCCGTTCGACAGTCGTTCGGGAAACATCGGAACGACCTGGTCGGGGAAATAGACGCTCGTGCCCCGGTGGCGGGCCTCCAGATCGAGCGGGGAATCCCAGGGGACGTAATGGCCGACATCGGCGATATGGACCCAGAGCCGGATCCGGCCGTGGGGCAGCCGTTGGACCGAAACGGCGTCGTCGAAATCACGCGCCCGTTCGCCGTCAATCGTGACGGTGTTGAGATTCCGAAGATCTCGCCGGGTTCGGATGCCGTCGGCCGCGACCGTTTCTGGAACGGCCTCGGTGTCGAGGAGGACCTTCTTGGGAAACACCTTGGGAAGACCGAATTCGGCGATCACCATCTCGGTGTCGATCTTGGGATCGCCGGCCTGTCCCAGGACCTGAACGATTTTTCCTTCCGGGTTCCGGTTTTGGGTGGGGTAGGACACGATCTCGGCCACGACCAAGTCGCCGTCTTTCGCACCGGCGGCGCTGTCGGGGCTGACATACACGTCCCGGCCGATCCGCTTTTCGGTGGGAACGATGAACCCGAACTCCCGGCCCGACTCAAACCGGCCGACGATCTGGGTCATCCCCCGTTCCAGGACGCGGATGATCCGTCCTTCCCGTCGGCCGTCCGCCTTGGTCGCCTCGATCCTCGCCACGACGCGGTCGCCGTGCATCGCCTCCAGCATATTTCGTCGGCCGATAAAGAGATCCGGCTCCCCGGTTTTCTCGGAGAGAACAAACCCGAATCCGTCCGGATGGCATTGAAGTCGGCCGGTCACCAGGTTCATCTTTCCGGGGAGGCCGTAGCGGTTGTCCTTGATCTCGACCAACTCGCCGTCTCGTATGATTTCCTGCAAACGTGCGAGAAACGCCGAGCGGTGTTTCTTCGGGATGCCGAGCGAGCGCATCAGTTCTCGGAGTAACATGGGATGCGCGGTCTGTTTCTCGATCCGTTTGAGGATTTCTTGGCGTGATGGAAAGATCGGAATCGAAGGATCTCCTAAGAACGTTTTATGATTTGAGCGACCCTATCTACCAGCGGACGAGGGCTCCGCCCCAGTTCAAACCGCCGCCGAACGCGCCGAGGTAGATCCAATCTCCGGGCCGGACGCGTCGGCTCCGGATGAGATGATCCAGCGCCATGGGAAGCGAAGCGGAGGAGGTATTGCCGTACCGATCCAGCGTCATTACGAGCCGGTCCCGCGAAATGCAAAGCCGTTTGGCCACGGCCGAGAGAATCCGGGTGTTGGCCTGATGGAAGACAAAGTGGTGGATGTCCGAAGGCTGAAGACGATGGGACTTTAGGATCTCGTGCGTCACAGCGGTCAGCCGCTGGACGGCGGCCTTGAAAAGCGACCCCCCCTTCATCCGGATAACGTGCTGCTCTTCGGCCAGGCTCCGCTTGCTGATCGGCCGCCTTGAACCCCCGGCCGGGATCTGGATCATCCCGGACCTTGAACCGTCCGAGTAGAGACGGATCGAGAGAAGGCCGGATTCACCCTCGCTCGGCTTGAGAACGACCGCGCCCGCTCCGTCGCCAAAAAGGATGGCGGTCGCCGGATCGGACCGGTTCAAAAAACGGGACTTGACCTCGGCCGCAACGGCCGCTACGGTTTTCGCCCGTCCGGATCGAATGAACTGCTCCGCGACCGAGAGCGCGAACAGAAAACCGGAGCAGGATGCCGAGACGTCCATGGCAAAGGCGTTTGGGGCATGAAGGTTTTTTTGAACAAGACAGGCGGTCGAGGGAAACCACATATCGGGCGAGGTGGTGGCCAGAATGATCGCTTCGAGATCCATGGCCTCGCAGCCGGCTTGCTCCAACGCGGCCCGGACCGCCTCGGTCGCCAGATCGGAAGCGGCCTGATTCTTTCTGACCCACCGACGCTCCTGTATGCCGGTGCGTTTTTGAATGCCGGCGTCGTCCAAATGAACCGAGACGGCCAGGTCCTGGTTCGTTACCCGACGCTCCGGGACGTAAAATCCGGTGCCGGCAATTTGTGCAATCAAAGTGAAGCTCCCTTTACAGGGGGATTATAAGAGACGGCCTGCGGGAAGTCAACGAACGCGTCTTGCCATTTTAACCAAAATCTGATATTCTGACAAACGCTTTCATGCCCATCCCGATGGAGAAAACAACTCGAAAAACGATGGTCGGTTTTGCCCTGGCCTTCTTTTTGGCGTCCGTCGGCTGTACGACGCCGAACGATCCGCTGGGAGCCGATATCCGCAAAGAACTCGGCGTGACCAAGAACAGCGCCGAGGAGACGAAGGACGACGTCAAGCGGAACTATGACCCCAAGGTGATTCTCAAACGGTCCGAGGCCCTTTATCAAGCGGGGGAGTACATCGAGGCCGCCGGTGAATACCAACACTTTCTGGATCTGCATCCTCTGCATCAATGGGCCGACTATGCGCAGTTGAAGTTGGGCATGAGCTACTTTCAGCAATTCACAACGATCGATCGGGACCCTGAACCTGCGCAGAAAGCTCTGGAGTCGTTTCAAAAATTGTTGTCCACGTATCCAAACACAAAATACGCCGATGAAGCCCGAAAACGAATCTCCATCTGCCAGGAACGACTGGCCCGGTACCAGTTCTATGTCGGTCATTTCTACTACAAGCAGGAAGCCTACCCGGCCGCGATCCGCCGGTTTGAGCAGATCCTGATCACGTATCCAAACGATCCGATCGTGATGGATACGCTGTATTACCTCGCCCTCTCTTACGGAGGGGAAGGAAAACCCGAGCAGGCCGTAGCCCGTCTTCAGGACCTGATCGTAAAATATCCCGCCAGCCCCTACCGTACCAAAGCCCGCCAACTCCTGGACCAGCTGAACAACAAGCCGCGGTCATGAGGTATTTTCCGGCCCTTTTGGATCTCCGGAACAAACCCGTAGTTGTGATCGGCGGGGGCCGCGTGGCTGAACGAAAGGTGCTCACCTTACTGGCCTGTGGAGCGCAAGTCACGGTGATTAGCCCGACCTTGACCCGGAAACTGGCCTATCTTGCTCTCGCCGGCGCAATTCGCCGCCGTGCACGTCGCTGGCGTCCTGCGGATCTTCGAGAGGCCTTCTTAATCATGGCCACGACGAACGATCGGAAGACCAATGCCGAAATCGCCCGCCGGGTCGATCCCGACGCTCGTCTGATCAACACGGCGGATGACCCCTCGCGATGCAACGTCATCTCCCCGGCGGTCATGACGCGAGGGGACCTGATTATCGCCGTTTCAACCAACGGAAAGAGCCCCGCCCTCGCCCGCCGGATCCGCATGGAGCTGGAACAGTCGTTCGGAGCGGAGTACGGAAAATTTCTCCGTCTGTTGGGTTCCATCCGTCAACAGGTTCAATCTCAGGTTCCCTTAATGGCGCGCCGCCGCCAAATCCTTCAACGCCTCACCGCGTCCGATCTTCTTCCGCTGATACGGCAGGGCAAGAAGAGGCAAATACAAAAACGGATTCGAAAGATCGTGGGGTTGAAAGACCTGATCCTGAAGTTTTGACCGGGCGGGACGTATTAACACACGTTTCGGGCTTCGTAAATCCTTAGCTCCCAGAGCCAGCGACTGCCTTTTTTGACGAGTCGAACGACGCCGTCCGAGAGCAATTGACGGAGCGGGAGACTCTCCGGGGAGATTGAAGCCGGCAGCGGCAGCCGTTTTTCGTACACCAGTCGGACTTCGTTAAACGTCTGTCGTGCGGCATCCAAAATGCGTTGCTCATTGGCCAGAGAAATGACGGGAAAGAGCAATCGCCCGTTCGGAACCAGATGCGATCGGACGGACCGGAACATCCGGACGGTTGGGTCTGCGCCGTCCGGTCCACCCGTCGGGACCGGCTCCGGAAACCATCCGGTGCACCGCGCCACGGCCTCGGCCACGCCGGAGACATCGTTGATGATGGTATCCGCGACCAGCCCTTTGAGCGAGTCGAATAAATCCCCCTGTCGGCAATCGATGCGGTTGGATACGCCGTTCTTTTCGGCATTGCGTCGGGTGAGTTCGCAGGCCTCTTTGTGGAGATCCAGTGCGTAAACCTGCTTCGCCCCCATCTTTGCAGCCAGCACCGCAAAGAACCCGCTGCCGCATCCCAAATCAATTACCGTTTCCCCGCTGCAACGGGAAATTTGATCGGCCATCAATTCGGATGTCGTGGTGGGAACGAAAACCCGCCCGGGCCATAATTCGAGATGGATCGTGTGACCGTGAAAAGTCCATTTTTTAGTGATAACACTTGTGTCCTGGACAATCAAGAATCACTCCTTAGCAATGCTTCGGTCTGCCCAGGACAGAATATGGGAAAGAGATAGTGAACAGGCTGGAATCGCAGACGAACATTAAAATAGCATTTTATCGGGAAAAAGTCAAACAGACCCATCCGGCTTCGGGTTTTCACCGGGCGGTTCGAAATTTTTCTTGACGGTCTTTCCGTGTTGAAGTAGGCTAACCGGCCATGAAGGTGATCGGGTTGATTTCAGGGACTTCCACGGACGGCATTGACTCTGCCTTGGTGGAGATCGCCGGTCGGGGGCTGGAAAGCCGACTGAGGTTGCTCCGCTTTGCGACCTATCCTTATCCTCGCGCATTACGTGCCCGGCTCGTTCGCTTGACCCATGACGGCCGGGTCGAGGATCTCAGTCGTCTGAATGTCCATGTGGGAGAATTGTTTGCCAAGGCGGCGATACGGATCGCGCGGGAAGCCGGCATACCGTTGAACGAGATTGATCTGATCGGATCTCACGGGCAAACGATCTGTCATCAACCGGTTCCGTTCAAAGTAAGCGGAGCAAAAATTCGTTCGACGCTCCAGATCGGCGAGCCGTCCATCATCGCCGAGCGAACCGGTGTGACTACCGTGGCCGATTTCCGTCATCGGGACATGGCGGCCGGCGGGGAAGGCGCGCCGCTGACACCCTATCTCCACTACATCCTTTTTCACCATGCGCAACGCCCGCGCCTCGTCGTCAACATCGGCGGGATCAGCAATCTCACCTATTTGCCTTCCCAGGGCGGTCTCTCGGACATTGTGGCGTTCGACGCCGGCCCCGGTAATATGTTGATGGATGGCATCATCCAACACCGAACGAACGGTCACAGGACGATGGACGGGGACGGGGCGCTGGCCCGGCGTGGGAAAGTCCATGAAAAGCTCATAAGCGAGTTGCTTCGGCATCCGTTTTTGAGTCGGAAGCCCCCGAAGACGACGGGGCGCGAGGCTTTTGGGCGAGCCATGATCCGGTGGTTAATCGGACGGGCCAACGGCTTGAAATTAAATCATCAGGATTTAATGGCTACCGCAACGGCCTTTACAGCCCGGTCGATCGCCCAGGCGTACAAACGGTTCATTCTGCCCAGCGGGGGCGTCGAAGAAGTGATCGTTGGCGGTGGCGGGACCCGAAACTCGACCTTGATGCAGTTTCTTCAGCAGGCCTTCGGCCCGGTTCCGGTTTTCACCTTTGAGAAGTTTGACCTGGACAGCCGAGCGCTTGAGGCGATGGCTTTTGCCTTGTTCGCCTACGGGGCGATTCAGGGCGAGCCGAACAACGTTCCATCCGCCACCGGTGCCCGACGAGCGGTTGTGATGGGGAAAATCGTTCCCGGACGGCTTACATTCCCACTTTTTCCCGATACTCGTCCATAACCCGGTCATTCACTTCCGTAAACCCATTCTCTCTCGCATACTGCTCGATGCCGGCCCGGGCCAGAGTCCGGACGAAGGACGGAACGTTTTGAAGCCGCTGTTCGGCATTCGATGTCCACGGAACGGACGCTTTGGAGTCCTGTCCGGACAGGCCGGCCGCGATTCCGGTGTCTTTGAACCCCGATCCGGCCAGCATGCCCGGGAAGGGACATTTGCCCATATCGGCCGTCATCGTCGCGGTGGGCTGGCCCTCCGGCTTGATGGCCTCGCGGGTGAATTCCATCGGCTCGGCCGGAACGGTGCGGCCGCCGATCTTGACGCCCAGCCCGCTGACCAGCTGCGTCTCGCCCGGATTCGTAACCATTGCGACTTTGTATCCGCATTGCGTGCAGGCAAAGGTAATGCCGAGGCGGAGCGTGTCCACCTGCTCCTTGGATTCGTAATCCATAAAGTTGTTGCATTTGATGCACAGAAATTTCATGACGTTCTCCTTGATTCGATATGCTGTTGTAACGAATCGGTGATGATCCGGAAGGCCTGCGCGGCCGGCGTGAGCGCGTGTTCGTCTATAAACGAGCGGCCGTGATCCGCACAGCTTGCGATCCGTCGGTCAAACGGCACCCGGCCCAATAGTGGAAGGCCCATTTTCTGAAGCGGACTTTCCCCGTGGGACGCGTCTTCAAAAAGTTCCAGCGCCTCGCCGCAATGCGGGCAGATCGCGCCGCTCATGTTCTCGATCAGTCCGATGATGGGGATATGAAGCTCCCGGTTCAGAAACACGACCGATTTTTTGACGATAAATTGTGAAATTTCGGAAGGGATCGTCACGATCACCGCGCCGTCCAGGTCCGGAATCATCTGAGCGATGATCGGCGGTTTGTCGGAGGAGGCCGGGGGCATGTCGATCAGCAGGAGGTCCAGAGGCCCCCAATTCACGTCGCTGATGAATTCGCGGATGACGCTCATCTCGACCGTCCCGCGCCAGACGGCAGAATCTTCCCAGAGGCCTTTCCACATTACGGGGCTGCCTTCGCTGGGCAGCATCAATTCCATTGAGGCGACCTTGATCCCGTTGACGCCGACGGCGGGCTGGGCTCCTTCGGGTGTGATCTTGAGCGCCCGCTCGCGAACGCCCATCATCTTCGGGATGCATGGTCCGCTTAAGTCCACATCCAAGATGCCGACTTTGTAGCCGCGCGAGGCAAAGCTGTTGGCGAGATTGACCGTCACGGAACTCTTGCCGACCCCGCCCTTCCCGCTCATGACCGCGATCTTGTGTTTGATCCGGCCCATCCGTGTCTGAACGGCCGCGACCTGTTCCATAACTTGTTGAACAATGGGATTAACCACCTTGGTCTTCTTTTGCTGCTCTTCCAAGTCTTTGACCATCTCGGTGATGGTCCGACCCTCTGATCCTTCTTGCTTCATGGCGATTCTCCAAAAAGAGAGTTTACTATATGTCACAAGGGTTAAAGTTGTCAATAGTTTGTCAAATGCCCTGTCTATAGGAAGGTGATACGATCCAGGGCTTCCATAAGCAAATAGCGGGCATCCAGAGAGCGCCTCGCCCCTTCCCGGACAAAGGCCTGATGTTCGGGAGATTCCAGTTCCGGTCGTATTGCCGCCTCCATCAGGCTTGAGTGGATCTCATCGATGGGCATGTGTTCGAGGAAAAACTCCAATGCGTCATCGGATATCCCGTGAAGTCGAAAACCAGGGACAAGTTTTTCGTATAAAAACGGGATCGGATATTCCATCGCCAAACCTACAACCCCCAGTCCTACGTGAAAATCGTAATCCTGGCAAAGACGCAAATGGACATCCCGATAGGCCTCAAATTCAGGTAGAGGGGTTACCGTGTTCCAGTCGTGTTCCTGAAGGTCCAAGGCGCACAAAAATTTTCGGAACTGGGCTGGGTGTGTTCTTTCCGGATTGCCGCGACCGTATTCATCCCAGAGAATCGAGGCGAGGGCGGCCTGGATCGCTTCTGAAGGCGTGCGCGCCAACACCATAGCATCGTAAAGGCGGGTCTGCAATACATGGAGGTAATAATGAAGAGAGAATCGTTTAAGGCCCTCCATCGTAAACGCACCCTTCTCAAACCGATTCCAAAAACGGTGCGTCATCACAGGGTGGGTCAAAATCTCTTCCTTTATCGTTTTCAAAAAAACATCTGTCTCCATTGTCGCCCACCCCGTTTCATGAAGTAATTTGATCAATAAGTACAGTATTTACTGTTAAAACTGTTTGACATTATAGACAGCGCTATGTTATGAGTCAACAAAAAATGGAGTGATACATGCAAGGTAATCTATTAAAAACCAGCAAGGCTTTGGCGGATGAGACGCGCTTTGCGATTATTCAATATATGGAAAGAAAGCATCGAGCGGTTTCGATCAAGGAACTGGCCCAACGTTTTCATCTTCATCCCAGCGCAATCCGCCAACACCTCTCAAAGTTATCGGAAGCCCAGTTGGTTTCATCCATTGCCATGAAGACGGGCGTCTCGGGCCGACCCCGGCGTGTGTACCGGAAGGTCCGGCCCGTAGTCGGACTCGAACTGCTTCCGCGAGACTACCGCCTGCTCTCTGAAATGCTTTTGGGTCTGTTGGCGCTCAAGGGGGTGTCTCCGGATGAAATTAAGACTTTTGGACGGCAATGGGGTGAGGGCCTTGCAAAGAAATTATCCGGCGGGCAGACGGTCGAACGGTCGGCCGAAACAATCGCTCGATTTTTAGCGGATCAGTTTGGGGCTTGGGGTTTTGAACCCCGGGTTGAAGGGGCGGCTGGCCAGCAAGTGAAGATCCAACTGCATAATTGCATCTTCAAAGAGGTTGTGGAGTTCAACCCGGAAATCGTCTGCCCGCTCTTGCACGGGGTGCTGGAAGGATTACTGACCCCGTTCGTCGGGCCGTACAGGTCATCCTTGCAAAACGGCATCGCGCATGGGGAGGAATCCTGTCTTGTCCATGTGCAACTTAAACCCGCCGCCGTTTAACGCCCGCTCTTCATCGCTTCGATCAGGATCTTGGCCACTTCGGGACGTGAGAATTCGGGCGGGGGTGGAATTCCGGCTCGGAGCATCTCACGAACCTTCGTGCCGGAAAGACTGATATGTTCGGTTTTATCATGAGGACAAGTTTTGACCGAAGCCATGCTCCCGCAGGCCTTGCAATAAAAAGTGTTGTCGAAAAAGAGCGGCGTAATGCCCAGTTCTCCGGGGGCAAATTCGTTGAAGATATGGTGGGCGTCAAACGAGCCGTAGAAACTGCCGACGCCGGCATGATCGCGTCCGACGATGAAATGGGTGCAGCCGTAGTTTTTCCGGACGATCGCATGATGAATCGCCTCCCGGGGGCCGGCATATCGCATCGGCGCGGGAAGCACCGAGAGCACGACGCGGTCCTTGGGATAATACTTCTCCAATAATACCTCGTAGCATTTCATTCGAACATCCGCTGGAATGTCGTCGCTCTTCGTCTCGCCGATCAGGGGGTGGAGCAGAAGCCCGTCCACGATCTCCAGCGCACATTTTTGGATATATTCATGGGCCCGGTGAACCGGGTTACGGGTTTGGAAACCGACAACGGTTTTCCAACCGCGGTCTTTGAAAATTTGGCGGGTCTCGAGCGGTGTGAGACGGTAGGGGAGAAACTCGCGGTTATCCGGCAACTGCAGCACGCTGATCTTACCTCCCAACAGCACATCTCCGCGTTTGTAAAGAATATCGACGCCCGGATGCTCGGGGCTGTCGGTTCCGTAGACCGCTTTTGCGGCGACTTTTTTGTCGTGATCGAATTTTTCCTCAAGATGCAAGATCGCCAGGACGGCTTGGCGTTCGTCCGTTAGAGCGATTTCCTGACCTTCGCGGATCGACGCGGCCGTTTTATGATCAACCCGGAAGGTGATCGGAATGCTCCAGGGAAGTCCGCTCGATAAGCGCATCTCGGCGACGACGCGTTCATAATCCTTCCGACCCATGTAGCCTTCGAGCGGACTGTAAGCGCCCACGGCGAGCATTTCCAGGTCGCATAGTTTACGCCGTGTGAGCGGAATTTTTTTCATCTCATTCGCCTTATTGATCAGTCGCTCACGTTCGGCTCCCCGAACAATGCGGTCGATCAAGCGGCCACCGTGCGCCGGGATTTCTTCATGGGGCGTGTTCGTCGTCATTTGATTCTCCGATTTAGAAAACTTTTTCTACCAGAAGACGGTAATGGTGATCGTCCGCTTTCTCTTGGGACAGAATTTTCTGCCCGTCGCCCAGGAGACTCTTCGGAACGTTTCGAATCGGCTCACCCTCGTCCAGAATCACCTCGAGTCGCTGACCGATCTCCAACTCCTCCAGTTTCAGCTTGGTTTTCACATAATTGATCGGGCAGGCGACGCCGCTCAGGTCGAGCAGGACGGCCGGAACCGTTTTCGCCGGCGCTTTCTCGGCAGGTCGCCCGGCCGCCTCCGGTGCTACGGCAGCGGCATGGGTCTTCCCTTGTTTAAGCGTGCGGCCGTGCTTGTCGAAGGCCGAATGACTGGCCTCGACAAACGATTTGGCATAAGCGATCTTTTCTTGTGTAAATTCCACCGTGGGCGACTTCGGTCCAAGATCCTTGACCTGATCGGTCAGGCGGGCAAACGTCCTGGGCAGGATTTCTTTTCCAACCAGTAGCGTTTCGGCTTTGAATAGAATCTCGGAATCAATGGAGGAATCGATTCCTTCCAGGACCAAAAGACCCTTCGCGGCGGCCACAATCGCTCGATAAGCCTTGTTCACTGCATGTCCGGTCTGTCCCTTTTCGACCATGACGCTAGCCAAATGAAGCTCCTGATCGGCCTCGAAAAGGAAGCCCTCCATCATTTCGTAGGCCCCTCCGGCGCATTCGCCCGGGCCTAGATCCTCCGTTGTAAAATCCTTTTCATCCCCCCAATCGACGTAGAAGCTGCGATCCTCTTGGTAGGCCGGAAGGAACGTGAAGGGCATCAGCCTTTCTTTGAGGTTGTCTTTGCCTATACGCCGCACGAACCGTTCGAAAGTCTCGCCCCCTTGTCGGTCGGTTCGATACCACTGGACCAGGTGTTTGACCGCGTCCAAAATCCGCTTGGCCGGGATTTTTAAGACCTGCAACCCGATCTGTGTATGCGACCCTCCGAGATGCAATTCATAGAAAGGCGCGGTGTGACCACCCACCTTTTTTCCAACACCTTGAAAACCGATCGAGGCCAGTTGGTGCTGCGCACAGGCATTCTGACAGCCGGAAACCTTTAGCGACATTCCGGCGAGATCATCGTTGACCGGATCCCCCGGTGGAAACGGACCGGACAGGGCCCGCGCCAGACCTTTGGACGATGTGATCGAAAGGCCGCAGGAATCCGTTCCGGGACAAGAGACGATGTTCTCGATCCGATCCGATCCGGCCTCGGCCAGTCCGGTCTTCACCAAGGCATCGTGCACGGCCGGGAGATCGGCTTCATGGACCCAACGCATCGCGAAGTTCTGCTGGACCGTGACCCGAATGTATCCGTCAGAGAACCGCTCACAGATGTCCGCCACGGCGCGAAGCGGGGCGCTCTTGATGTCCCCCAGTGGAATCTTGATCGTGACGAGGTTGTAACCCGGTTGCTTTTGCCGCAAGACATTGTACTTCAACCAGGTCGCAAACGGACCGGCCGCCATTTCCCGATTCCAGGCTCGGGGAGAGGCCGGTTGCTTTAACGGGACCTCTTCAATTGCCGGAAGAGTGTAGTGGCCGTTTTGCGACTTAACCAGATCGAGTTCGGTCTTCCAGAGCTGATAGAATTTTTCAAACCCCAGCTTTTCAACCAGGAACTTCATGCGGGCCTTGTACCGGTTCTGACGCTGGCCGTGTCGGTCGAAGACTCGGATGATCGCTTCGCAGATCGCGACCAGGTCTTCGGGCGGCGCGAACTCGTCCAGAACGTTTGCCGTCCGCGGCGTAGAGCCCAGCCCGCCTCCCACCACGATGCGAAAGCGCAGTTGTCCGTCTCGCTTCCGGGCCGTGACCCCAATATCATGCACTGCGGTGGCGGCGTGATCCTGGTCGGTGCAGCCCTCAAGGGCGATCTTGAATTTCCGAGGCAGCTTCTGACAGATCGGATTACGCAGAAAGTGTTGTGTGATCGCAAGCCCGTACGGGGTGACATCCACCACTTCGGTGGGGCTGATGCCGGCCATCGGACAGGCTGTGACGTTGCGGACGGTATCGGCGCAGGCCTCGCGCGTCGTCAGTCCGACCTCGGCGATCAGCCGCATCATGGTCGAGACGCTTTCGATCATGGCGAAGTGCATCTGGATGTTCTGGCGAGTGGAAAGATGGCAGACACCGGAAGCATAGGTCTCGGCCACGTCCGCCAACCGCCTCAGCTGTGCCGGGTTCAGTCGTCCCAGTGGAATCTTGACCCGGAACATCTGAACGCCCGGTTGCCGTTGCCCATACACCCCGTGCTGCAGACGAAACGGCTTGAATTGATCCGCCGTGATCTCGCCCCGTTTCAGACGGGCGACTTCGCCTTCGAAGATCTCGATCTCTTTCAAAACCTCGGCTGGGATCTTGGAAAGATCCACAGTCAATTTCTGTGGAGAGATTGTTGTTCCCATGATGCTACCTCCCATCCGTTCATCCCCAAAAGGATCGAATCAAATCGAAAAATCGGGCGGTCCTGATCCTTCGACCTTTTCATCTAACGCAACCGGGAGGACCTTGGTCGGAATGGTAAAGGTCTCTTTATGGCCGCGGCTGTCGACCGCTTCCCATGTGATCACGTTCTGTGTGGTATGCACATGTGGCTGGAGGCTCGCGTTGGGAAAGCCCAGTTGGAATGAGAGCCGGAACAGAATGGCCTCTTCCGGGCAGGCCTTCACGCAGGCAAGACAATCCCAGCAGTCCTGATACTTGAGATAAGCCTTGTTCGTTCCTAGGTCCTTCACGATAAGGTCGCCCGGGCACATTCGAACACAGGGTGGTTGAACAGAATTTCCGCAGCCGTCACATTTTACTGGGTCAACAATAACAGGCATAAAGCATCCTTATCTAATCAGTCGGTCTTTTAGGGTTTGTATCGGTCTCCTGGAACCAATTGTTCATACGGTCGTTCAAGCATCGTAATGGCTCCCGTATTTGGATTCCGTCGGGAGTTGACAAACTTCAACCAGTTTTGATCATCTCGCTCCGCATAGTCCATCCGGGTCTGATAGGCTGGCCAGCGGGTTTCTCGTCTATGGAGCAGGTGTTCGACCAAAACTTGTGCCACATCGATCCGGTCCAAGATTTCATGAACCTTCATCAGATCATGGAGTTCTTCGGCAACGAGGAGGTCCAGCTGATTCGGGAGTTGGGCAAGGTGTTTTCGTGCCACAAGGAGCTGCGCCTCGTTCATTTCGTAATATCGAGAAGCACCCCCGGCGTATTCCTCCATGATTTTTTGCAGTCTCGACTCTACCTCGTCGGCCCGGATCCCGGCAAAAATTCTGCCATGCTGATGCAGCGGCTGAAAGACCCGTCCCTGCTCACGGTTGATCCAGTCGTCATCGGGCTCGGCCCGCTGAACTTGGTCGACGTACTTTCCCGCCGCACGGGCCGCGATGACCCCTTCGGCCCAACAACCGCTGACGAACTTGAACGGCGCGCCTCCGGCGACATCCCCGGCGGCATAAAGTCCTTCTAGGGTTGTTCGACGATCGATATCGATCCAATAACCGGCCTGACAATGTCCCCCGACGATATAGGGTTCGGTCAACTGAACTTCAACCGGTTCTTTGCTCGGGTCAATATCGTTCGAAAGCCAGTAGAGAACCTGGGAGGGATACATATCTAGAAAGGCGGCCTTCAGATTCTTAACCTGTTCGTCGTTGATATGACGTGTGTCTAGATAAACCGGTCCCCGCCCCTCTTTTAACTCCATGATGGGTCCGTAAGCCCGATACGGCGTTGGTGCGCTGTCGCCACCCAAATGGGTGTAGCGCGTCGCCATGAATTTTTCGCCTTTGCCATTGATTTGGGGCGCGTTGACCCCGAGGGCGATCGTGCCGGTCGGCGCGATGGCATCCTTGGTCCTCAAAGCGATGTAGCGCATTTCAAAGCTGGTCATCTCGGCCCCGGCACGAATCCCCATGGCGTAACCGGCCCCGGTGTTGTAGGGAGAGTACCAGGTCTTATGTTGAGCATCATGGGTGTTGTTGGGTCGGTAAAGACCCGCGGCGCCACCGGTGGCCACGATCACGGCCTTTGCCTTTATAATATAAAATTTGCCGTTGCGGATGCTGAAGCCGGTGGCGCCGATAATGCGTCGTTCCCGGCGTAAAAAATTTGTTGCAACCGTCCAGTTTAATATCTGGACGCCAGCGTCCCGGACCGCTTTGGCCAGGATGGGTTTTAAGGATTCGCCGTTAATTTTGATATTCCATCGTCCACGGGGAAGGTAGTTGCCTTTTTCATCGCTCAGAATCGGCAGACCCCACCGCTCGACTTTTTTGACGCAATATTCGAACAACTCCGACTGACTCTTAACCAAATCCTCGCGGATCAGGCCGCAGGAATCAAATCGCACATACTTTACGAAACTCTCCGGTGTCTCTCCCGGATTCAGATAGGCATTGATGGCGTTCATCCCGCCGGCCAGACACCCGCTTCGGTCGATATGGGCTTTTTCCAAGATCGTTACTTTAAGATGCGGATATCGTTCACGTAGCTCGGTGGCAGCGAGGCAACCGGCCGTTCCGCCGCCGATAATGAGGACATCGGTTTCCACCGTCTGTCGATTGACGGTATGCCCGAGGCTGACTTTTGGCGCGGAAGAGAACTCTCTATTCATGCGATCACCCCAATCTAAACGGTTTTCACCTTCTGGGATTGATAGAGTTTACCTTTTGTGAAAAATTGATAGAGAAGAAACGTGTCAACAGCGATGACAAAGCACCAGAGCAGATACGCCGATGGACTGGTTACCAGATTAAGCTCGATTAAAACTCTGGAAAGTCCGAACCCAACGACCCAGGCGTCAAAGCTCATGCAAAGTCTCCGGAAGGTTTCCGGATTAAGCCGGTGGATTACAAAAGCGCCCAGAGGAACGCCGATCAAAACACTCGGCGCGATCGATACAAAGATCCCCCCGCTTTGAACGCTGTATAGACCCAGGAAGTAGTACGCACTCGCGGTAAGCAGAGCTTCGGTTACACGGATGAGACCCAGAGCCGCCCGGAATTCTTCTTTCACAAGGCCTTGGTTGTTGAACATGAGGGCCAGCGGAGGGCCCGAAACGGTGGTGACGGAATAAAGAAAACCGACACCGGTACCGAAAGGTAGGCCCACGGCCTGTTCGGAATTGATGGGCTTGCGCACGCCGGCTGCTTGAGAGAGAATTAAAGGGAGAAGAACGGCGAAGGTCGTGAATTTGATCCAGCCGGGATGTACGTACGACAGGACATAACTGCCGAAGATGATGCCAGGTACCATCCCGATCAGGATGGGGATGACACGTCTCCAAACCTTCGACAGGCCTTTCCGGTTAATCAGTAAGATGTAACTGTTAATGAAGATTTCGACCAAAACCAGGGCAGGGTTCAAAATCCGATTGGTATAGAACAGTAGCGCGACCGGTACGGTGATGGACGAAAAACCATGCCCCAGCCCTCCGTTGACGAATGCGGCAAAAAGAGTGATCGATATCAGTATAATCAAGTCCGACTGGGTGCTCATCGCTTCACAAAACTCGCATCATATATGGTACATCAAAACTTTCTGTCGTTCCCTTTCCTGCTTTCGTTCACATAGATTTTGTATCGTAATGGAATCCAGAACCTCCATCACGGCCGTTCGAGCTTCTTCCCAAATTGGTTTTAGAATATCATCACCGCTGTCCATTCCCTCATACGGTCGGTAACGGT
Organism: Nitrospiria bacterium; assembly: GCA_035517655.1. NCBI lineage: Bacteria > Pseudomonadati > Nitrospirota > Nitrospiria > Nitrospiria bacterium. The sequence continues at coordinate 44,946 of DATIYJ010000068.1, forward strand.
CGGCGTTTCCGGACGCGCGGTTGGATGGATTAATCGGACCTTCAATCGCTTCTAAAACATCGCTAATTCGAATCTCGGAGGGCGGCCGGCTCAATGAATATCCGCCTTGTGCACCCCGCACACTTTCAATTAGACCGGCTTTTCGAAGGCTGCTTAAAACCTGTTCCAAAAAGCGAAGCGGGATCCGCTGGTTCTTCGCGATTGTCTTAGCTTGGAAAGGAGTTTCTTGCGCATGGTTGGCCAGTTCAAATACAGCCAATACCCCATATTCTCCCTTTGCTGAAAAGCGCACAATTCCCACCTTTCCGATCAAATTTATGTATTATATATATGATTTGTGACTGTGATGTCAATAATTTTTTATAAAATTAAAAAAATAAAATAAAATCAATGTATTGCTAAATATACCGTCTTGCCAATATACAATACCGTCTTGCAATTTAATCTATTTTATGTTATCGTCGCACTCGTTTTATTGAATAAATAAGGACGCCATTTGACTCATACTTGGGTAGAAATAGTTTCAATTTTCTTGCTTATTTTGTTGAACGGATTCTTCGCGTGTTCCGAGATCGCGATTATTGCAGTTCGCCGAAGTCGGATCAAGCAGCTACTTGAGCAAGGCAATCGTCGGGCGGTTTTTGTCCATCAACTTCAGGAAGATACCGAGCGCTTTTTGGCAACGATTCAAATCGGTATAACACTGGTGAGTTCCTTGGCTGCGGCCGTGGGTGGCGTCATTGCAGTGGAAACATTAAAACCCGCTATCCAGCTGATCCCGAATGAAACGGTCCAAAAGGCCAGTGAAGCTCTGGCGGTTGGAAGTGTCGTGCTTGTGATTTCCTATCTTTCGCTCATCATGGGGGAACTGGTTCCAAAGTCCCTCGCACTTAAATATTCGGAATACATTGCGCTTCGCGTGGCTCTTCCGATCGTTTGGATGTCAAAAATTACTTCGAGGTTTATCAAAATCCTGACCATTTCAAGCCGACTGTTGCTTCGTTTATTTAAAGGACCAACTTCGCATGAGAAAACCTTTGTCTCGGAAGAGGAAATAAAAATCCTGATCCGTGAAGGGCGCGAAAAGGGAATTTTTGACCAGACCGAGCAAGATTTAATACACAGCGTGTTTGAATTTACGGATATTTCGGTCAAGGAAGTGATGATTCCTCGCCCGAAAATTCATGCTCTACAGATCGATACGGCAGCGGATGACCTATTGAAGATTGTGTCCACCCATAAATTTTCTCGTTACCCGGTCTATCGCAGAGGGGTTAATGAAATCGTGGGAATTCTGTACTACAAGGATCTCATGAGTCAATTAGTCAGCAAAGAACCGGTTGTCTTAAAGGATCTTATTCGACCCGTTTATTTCGTTCCGGAAACGATGAAAGTGAGCCATCTATTAAAAGAGCTTCAGCGCCGACGAATTCAGATGGCCATTGTTGTTAATGAATACGGTAGTGTTGAAGGCCTGGTTACGTTGGAAGATCTTGTCGAAGAAATTGTTGGTGAAATCCAGGATGAGGTAGACCGGAGCGAACGCCCCGTCGAACGGTTAAAGGATGGGTCCATGGTGGTGGATGCCTCGATGTCAATCCGTGATCTTCATGATGATTACGGTCTATCTCTGCCTGAATCTTCAGAGTACGAAACATTGGGCGGGTTTTTTCTTTCACAGATCCAGAGTATTCCCCGCGGCGGCGAGATTATTCAGCATGGAAAATATAAGTTTACAGTTGTTGACATGGCGGACCGACGAATCGCCAAGATCAAGATCGAGAAAATCCCTGAGAAGGTTTCTTCTTAGATGGAGATCTCATTAGCGAGTGCCCCCCTTCGTTAATACACGTCATTTAGCTCTAGAAGGCCTCATCCGAATTTGACATTCGCGTCGAACGGTTTTTCGATACAATTCCTGTAAAAGACGAGTAATAGGACCGGGTTTTCCGCCCCCGATCGTGAATCCGTCGGCCTTTACAACAGGCATGACTTCCATAGAAGTGTTGGTCAGAAAACACTCATCCGCATTGTAAAGGTCAGAAGGTCTAAGACGGGTTTCTTTCACAGGAATGCCAGACTCCTTGGCCAAATCGACGACGAGCCCACGCGTGATGCCTGGTAAAATGTCCAAATTGACCCCCGGTGTATAAAGACGGCCTCGCTTCACGATAAAAAAATTGCTGATACTACCTTCGGTTAAATGACCGTTAACAGAGAGCATCAGCCCTTCGTGCGAATGGTTTCGTTTGGCCTGGATTTTGGCTAGAATATTGTTGAGGAAATTGGACGATTTAATCTTGGGATCCAAGGCCTGACGAGGGGTCCTGCGCACCGAGACCACGGTTATTTCTAAACCGTTATGGTATTTATGGGGGCCATAGCCATTGAAGACCCTTGGAATAATTACAAACGTGGGCTTTCGACAGAGAGCAGGATCCAAACCAATCGGTCCACGACCGCGAGAAACGCAGACTCGAAGCAACGCATTTTCGAGATGGTTAACGGACAGGGTTTGATAGAGGAGGCGACCTAATACCGGGAAAGTGTGAGGAAGGGAGATTTCAAGTCCTTGCGCCGATTCTTTTAGCCGTCGCAGGTGTTGGCGGAGCCGAAAGAGCCTGCCGCCATAAGCCCGAAGGGTTTCAAACGCGCCGTCTCCGTAAAGAAAACCATGGTCGAATACGGAGATGACGGCGTTCTGTTCGCTCACAAAGTTGTTGTTGAGGTAGATGCGCATTGTCCCTTAACGCAAATGATTCAGAGCACGAAGCAAGGCCTCAGCCTTGTAAAGAGTTTCTCCATATTCGCGTTCAGGTTCCGAATCGGCGACAATGCCGCCCCCAACCTGGATATAAGCGCGGTTATTTTTAATCACAAACGTCCTGATAATCAGATTGAGGTCCATTTCATTCGCAAAGCTGATGTATCCGAAGGAGCCTGTATACGGACCTCGCACCACCGGCTCCAATTCCTCGATGATCTCCATGCAACGGATCTTGGGCACGCCAGTAATGGTTCCGCCCGGAAAGACGGATCGGATGACATCGAGAAGATGCGTGCCGGGTGAAAGGGTCCCCCGGATATTGGAAACGATGTGCATTACATGTGAGTAACGTTCGGCTACCATGAACTCATCGACTTGGACGCTTCCGTAACGACAGACTTTGCCAAGATCATTCCGCTCAAGATCAACCAGCATTAGATGCTCCGCCCGCTCTTTCGCACTGGAAAAAAGCTCCGTGCGCATAGCCCGGTCTTCGTCGGAGGTTTTCCCTCGGGGTCGAGTGCCTGCGATCGGTCGAGTTTCAAGAAAGTCGCCTTGCCGCCGGATAAGACGCTCGGGAGAGGCACTAACCAGATAAAGGTCTTCCATGTGGAGAAAGCCAGCAAAAGGAGAGGGGTTGATTTTGCGCAGGACTTTATACAACAACCAAGGGTCCTGATCAAAGGAAGCCGAAAAGCGCTGTGAAAGATTGGCCTGATATATGTCACCCGCGGCGATGTATTCTTTGCATCGCAGAACCATTTTAATGTATTGTTCCTTCGTGAAGTTCGAATCTGGACGACCCGCCGGAGTCGAACGGCGTTTGGAAAAACGACATTGGATTGGACCTGTCAGTTTTTCCTCAATCTGTGAAATCTTCCATAGGCCCTTTTCCAGCAGGGTCTTCCGGTCCGTGTTCACAACATGACTTTTAGGAGGTGTGTAAATAATCTGGATGGTTTTTTGCTCATGATCGAAAGCGATGACGGTATCCGTGAACATGAGCAAAAGATCCGGCCAACCGGGGTGCTCCAGACTTAGCCGAGGAAGTTTTTCAAACAAACGGACGAGGTCGTAACTGAAGAACCCGACGGCACCCCCAGGAAAACAGGGTAATCCCTCCGACCGGGGTACCCAAAAGTCATCAAGCAGGGTTTTCAGAATCGTTAACGGAGACTCTTGGATGACTTGACGAGAACCTGACCGATGAATCTCTGCCTGCAGACCCTTCGTCCTCAAAACGAGGAAAGGCTCACCTCCTACAAATGAATAGCGTGCGGTTGTCTTCGATCCCTTCACGCTTTCCAACAGGAAACTATACGGACCGGTTGCGATGCGTTCGTATGCTGCAACCGGTGTTATGGTATTCCAAGATACCTTTTTAATCAGTGAACCGGGAAGGGGATTGTTTAGAAAGCGTTCTCTGGTATGGATATCCATTGGAAGAGGTTTCATTAGTTTTCCCAATCGTGAAATGTTGCCGTGTCAAACGGGTTTCATCATACCTTAATCCACTGGCTTGTCAAGCCGTTATGCAGACATATCCGCAAAAAACGATTTTGACATTCAGACGGTCCGCATCTATAATTAATCACAAACAAGAGTTCAGAGATGGATACGAAACTCCCAGAACCGGTTAAAAGTTCAGACCCTGATTCTAAAATCGATGCGGATGGCGAGATTGATAAAGAAGAGCTCAAGTCGGTCAAAGACGTTCTACTCCAACTGACCAAAACGGCCAAAACCCTTAAAATCTATCTTCCCAATAATCCCGTCTACCAAAAATTCCTTCAAGAACTTCAAAATCGGTTCGATACTCATCTTCGTGAATATGAGACGTTAAAGCTGAAAATCAAGCAATACGCCGTTTACTATAAGGGGCAGGTTGTGTACGAGAACACGAACAGGCTGGAAAGCTTGGCATTCAAGCTCTTCGTGGACGGGGTTCGAGAGGTAACTTTCCATGAAGGCATTGATAAAGACGAGATTACGAGTTTATTGGAGATCGTCGGGAGAGAATATGATCCAAGTAATCCGGATGACGATATGGTGACGCTATTGTGGGAAAGACATTTTATCCACGTTAACTATTTGGTGACCAGTGATTTTATACGTGAAACCATAACGCCGAT
>DATIYJ010000069.1 GCA_035517655.1 Nitrospiria bacterium
CCCGCCGCCGGAACCGATGGACTGGTAATTGATGTGAATGTCCGGGTGGATCTTGGCGTACTCGTCGAACCATTTGGAATAGACGGGGTACGGAAAAGTCGCCCCCGCGGCGTTGATCAGCATGGGTTCGGCCCAGGCCGGAACCGTCAGGCCGATCAACAATAAGACGGCTAGTGCCAGTGTTTTCATGATCGCTCTCCCTTTTTATCGTATTGAGGTTTCGGGCATGTTACGCCCGCGTTAAATCCACGTTAATTTCTTTTAACACGTCCCTGCCATCGTTTGATGAACTTCGTCTTTGTTCCTTCGCAGATTCGCATACTCCCGCCCGGCCTTTAGACCGGACAGGTTATTCACCCGCCTTACGGCAGATAATAACGGAAGGACGTCATCCCGATGTGCTCCCCGGCTTTGGGTTGCAAGTCGGAGGCACCCGTCCAGAGTTCCCGATGCGTGTAGGAATAGGAAAGGCCCCACGCGGCGGTTCCCTCTTTCGATTTGAAAAACCGATACCAGAAACCGGGCTGGACCTGGTAGATGGTCTGGTTGGCCTGACACACGCCGCCGGTGGTGGGACCCACCTCCTTGAGGCACACGGTAAGGTCGTTCAAGTCCGACCCGTATCCGATTTTAGTGGCTCCGTCCGTCGTCCGCTGATAATGCTCCAGACCGTAGTATGCGTAAACGTCCCATGCCGTGGTAGGATGCCATTCCAGACCGGCCAACAATTGGTTCGCACGGATCGGTTTGAGCGTTCCGTCCGCCTTGGCCATGACATCCGGTCCCACCGCCGCTCCATAGCGTCCGATACCGGCCCCGGACAAGCCCTCGGCGACCAGCGTGACGTTGGAAAGAAGGGGAAGCAATGCGGCCGCCCCGACCCCGTTGCCGAAGGCCACATGGTTTTCCTCGTTCAATCGGTCCTTGAAAGCGCGCCCGAGCACTTTGACTTCATAATGCCCCCAGCCCGGTTCAAAGACCATTTTGCCCACCGCGTCTGGGTAACCATCGGTCGAAAGCGTGGCGTTGGTGAGGGAGTTGGGGGATGCGGCGTTCGCGCTGCTGTTGAATCCCTGGACATTGGCCGGAAGCACCACGCCGGCGATGTTCGTTTCCGGGTTTTCCAGGGAAACCGCCCCCATGACCGCATCGCTGAATTTCTCCGTAAGCCGCACTTGCATCTGGCGCGCCCAATTGTAACCCACGACGTACTGCGCGTCGATGGTCATGGGAAGAAACTCGGACCGGGGTTTCAAGCCGCTGCGGTTGGTGGTCAAAAGGCTCCAGGCCTGACCCATCGTGACCGAGAAACCGCTCGGAAAATCAAAGTTGGACCATGCCTGCCGCAGCCGCAAATTCCAGCTGTTGCTTTCGGTCTCGTTCGCCGTCGGGGCCGCGCCCAAAAAGTCGGTTTCAAGATAGCCGGACACCTTCGTCCCCGAGTTTTCGGTCTCGGCCAGGAGGGAGACGCGGGACTGCCGTGCCGTCATTCGGAATTCGTGCATCGCGGCATCGGCCGTCTTTTGCAGGGGAATATCCCTGTAAGTGCTTCCCACATCGGCATTCTCGTTGGCGGAGCGGAAGAGCGTCGCCGCCTCAAAAAAGCCCCCGGGCGTGATGTTGACGTTCTTGTAATGCAACGTTTCAAAACCGGCGCCGGCCGCGAGTTCTCCCGTGGTCGGTTCATCCGGCTTCTTCTCCTGGGCCTGCGCAAGACTCCCCAAGAGAATTAAAAGAGCACTCACAATAAAGATCATCCTTTTCTGCATGAACGAAATCTCCTTTGGTTAAGTGTGATTAAATTCAGAATCGTGTTGTTCTTGCGGCTGATCGATCCCGGGCCGACTCTCTAGACGATGGTTCGAGCGACTTCCGTAAGAATAGCCTTCATCCAATGGGGCTTGATCTTTGGGACCTTGATCGTTCCTTTTATCATCTCGGCTCCTTTCGGTTTGATTTTTCGTGGGAGCATATAGCATCCAAATGAACAACCGGTGAAAGCCGTGTTACGGGAATGTAAATTCTCAGACACCGAAGCGCCGGTACGATCGGCGGGATTGGACTACTTGAACGGGGTGACGGATGTTGAAATTGCCGTTGCGGGGAATTGAAAGGGGGGGCAAAGCGCCGGTATAAGAAGGGTTTCCGTTGGAAGCGGGAAACTCCCGTGGCGCAACGAACAAAACGGCCTAAACAGAAAAAGGATCAAAACCACCAGGGGGGGACGGATTCCTTGGATTTGAGATAACCCCGGAGGATATCCCGGCGGGCTACAATTCCCACAAGCTTTCCTTCTTGATCCACCACCGGGACGCGGATGAGGTGCTTCCGCTGCAGCAGATCCATGATCTTGTCGGCACGGGTCTCCGGATGCACGGAAACGGGCGCCCCCGTCATGATCTCCTTCGCGGTGACCTCCCTTAACTCTTTTCGCTTCCTCATGACATTCAACAGATCAAACTCGCTTACGATGCCTACGAGCCGCTTCTCTTTCGTGACAATCGGAATGCTCCCGAAATTCCCCAGGGTCATCGCGGTCGCAAGCCGGTCCACCCGGGAATCTTCGGCATAGTAGAAAACACCGGTCTCCATGAAATCGGCCGCCGTCATCCGGTCGAAATTCTCGCCCCCCAGCATGGAATCCGTTCGGCGCATCTCCCGCCTCCTCGTTCTTACCTCGTCAGCGGCGCGCCGATCGCGCGCTCCAGCCGGGTCGTCGACCGGTTGTAGTCGTACAGGGCCCGGACGTACTCCGCATCGGCGTTGGTCAGAAAAGTCTGGGCATCCGTCAATTCGATGATGTTCCCTTGACCGACCTTGTAGCGCCCTTCGGCGATTTCCAGCCGCTCCTTCGCCGCGTCCAGGCTCTGCTGAGCCGCGGGGATGCCGTCCTTGGCCGAGACCATATCGTTGTACGCCCCTTCGACATCAAGCGTCACCCGCTGCCGGACGGCGCGAACCCGTGCGTCCTCCTGCTCCAGACGGGCCCGTGCCTCGGACACCTCGTGACGAACCCGGTACCAGTTGATCGGAACGTCGAGGATCACGGCCGCGTCCCAGTTGGTGGTCAGCGGAGCGTCGGAGCCCAAGGCGTTGACGCTGGCGCTGGCCGTCACGTAGGGAAAGTAATCGCTCTTGACGGCCTCCACCTCCTTCTTGGAGGCCTCCTCCTGACGCAACGCCTCCTTGAGATCGGGCCGCCCTTTATAAGCCCGGCCGAGAAAATCTTCCAGAGTCCCCGCAACCTCTTGGTAGTTGAGGATGTCCTCCAGATCGTAGGGAGCCGGGTTTTCAACCCCCATGGCGTGGTTGAGACCGGCCTTCGCGTTTTGCAGGTCGTCGACGGCGCGGATCGACGCGATTTGCGCTTCGCTCAGGTTGGTCTTGGCCGTGACGACGTCGATCTTGGGACGCAGTCCTATTTCGTACCCCTTTTGCACCATCTCCAGGATTTTTCCCCGCCGCTTCACCGCCGCCTGATTCACAACAATCAGGCGCTGGGTGGCCAGAACGGCAAAGTAGGCTTGCTTGACGTCGAGGATCGCATCCAAGCGCGTCGCCTCCAGTCCCAACCCCGCCGCCTGCGACCGGGCCTCGCTCGCCTCGAGCGTCCAGGACCTTCGTCCAAAATCATACAGAACCTCGTTTAAGACAAGCCCTCCCAGAAAATTATTGGAAGGTTCCGCCGTTGTTCCTCCGGTTCTCGGAATGCCCGTCAGAGAGAGGTAGCTCGACTTGGTGCTGTCGTTGGACCCTTCCAGATCCTGGGCCAGTAGATGGATATCCGGATAATAGAGTGAATGCACAAACCCCACGCGGGCCTCCGCGGCGCGAACCGCACCCTGGGCCTGTTGGACGTCCGGCAGATTCTGAAGGGCCGCATCGACGGCCTGTTGCAGGGTGAGTTTTGACGCCTCCTGGGTCCGGGCCGTGGTGCAGGCCAGCAGCAGAATCGCAAGCGCAACGAAAACCGTTAAACGGCTCATTGATCCCCCCCTTCCTTCAAAATGGTTGGGTCGACTCCCTCGGCGCTTTGGACCGACGGCGGGTGGAAACGCCGACGCAGCCGTTCCTCCACAAGGGAGTAGATCGCGGGGACCACAAAAAGGGTCAGAAACGTGGAAACCAGAAGACCTCCCACGACGGCGCGGGCCAATGGAGCGTTGGCCTCGCTGCCCACCTCCAACCCCAGCGCGAGGGGAAGGAGGCCGAAGACCGTGGCCAAAGCGGTCATCAGAATCGGCCGAAGCCGGACTCTCCCCGCACGGATGACCGCATCCGCAGGGGACATGCCCTGCCGTTGAAGGAAATTCGCATAGTTGATCAAGAGCACCCCGTTGCTCACCACGATGCCGACCAACATGATCACCCCCATCAGGGACGTGGTTGAAATGGTGGTTCGGGTCAGAAAAAGAGTTACGAACACACCGGTCAACCCCAGGGGAACGGCCGCCATCACGATCAAGGGATGGATAAAGGAACGGAACTGCGATCCCAGGACCATGTAGATCAAAAGCACCGCCAACCCCATGGCAAAGAAGAGACTCTTGAAGGTTTTCTCCTGTTCCTCCATCTGCCCCCGGTAGGCCAGCCGGAAACCGGCGGGCAGATGGATCCCCGCGAGCGTTTTTTTAAGATCCGCCCCCACCGAACCGAGATCGCGGCCGGACGGGTTGGCCATCAGGTCGATCACCCGCTGCAGCCGCCGGTGATCGATCTGAACCGGCCCCGAATTCCTCTGGATATTGGCCACGGTCTTCAGAAAGACCGGCTCGCCGTGATTGATGAAAAAGATATTATTTTCCAGATCGTCGATGCCGCCTCGAAAGGGCTTCTGCAGGCGGGTCACGACGTAGTATTCGTTCCCGGTCGTCGGGTCGGTATAAATCGGGGCGCCGGAGAGGTCCCCGAAAATGGAGGAGAGCACCGCATGGGCCACCTCTCCCTCGGTGATGCCGAGCAGGGAAGCCTTCTCCCGGTCCACATTGATGTCGAACTCGGGATAATGCTCCTCCCGGCTGATCATGACATCGGACAATCCGGGCACGGTCTTCATTTTGGCGCTGATCTGCCGCGCGGTCTCGGCGGCGTCCGTCAGGTTGTATCCGCTCAGCTCCACATCGATGGGATTGTTGTAGCCGAAGTTCAGGATCTTCTTAACCACCCCGCCCGTATCGAACGAGATCAAAACCCCGGGCAAGGCCCGATTAAGCTTGGGCCGCAACAAATCGACATATTGCAGGACGCTTTTATCGCGTTGGTCCGGCTGAACCAAATAAACCTGAACGTAGCCGGAATGAGGACCGGTGTTGGTGCTGTAGAACGCCGATCGTCCCGATCGGGGCGAACCCATGTTGGAGAGAAGGGTCACGATCTGGTTTTTGGGGATGGTTTCCTGAACGATCTTTTCCACTTGCGCAACGGTCTTCTCGGTCTCTTCCAGGCGGGTTCCGATCCGATCCCGGACGATGATCCGGAACTGCCCTTCATCCGCCTCGGGAAAGAACTCCGTCCCGATAAACTTCAGCAGACCCAGAGAAAGGACAAAGACAAGAACGGCTCCGCCGATGAGGGGAACGCGGTGCGCCACGGCCCAGCGAACGCCGGATTCATAGCGCGCGTCCATGCGATCCAAAAGCGTTCGGACAAAATGCGTGATCCGCTTGAGAACGCCGTGACCTTGCCCTTCGAGGGATTCCGGCCGCATAAACCGTCCGGCCAAGGTGGGAATCACGGTCATCGAGATAAAATAAGACGCCCCCATGGCGGCCGAAGCGGTCAGGGCCAGGGGCATAAAGGTGTAACGGGCCACTCCCTGGATGAACACCACCGGCAGAAAGACGATCATAAACGTCATGGTGGCCGACAGCACCGGCAGCCCGACCTCGCGTGTCCCGGACAGGGCCGCCTCCATCGGACTTTCTCCGCGTTCCCGGTAGCGGTGGATGCTTTCCAAGACCACGATCGCGTTGTCGATCAGCGGTCCGATCGCCAGGGTCAATCCTCCGAGGGTAAAGCTGTTGAGCGTCTGACCGGTCATGTACAGAAAGATAAACGCCACGAAAATCGAGAGCGGGATCGAGACCGCGGAAAAAAGGGTCTCCTTGACGCTTCCCAGAAAGAGGAAGATGATCGCCAGGGCCAGGAACGACCCTTGAAAAGCTTCATGCTTCAGACTCTGAATGGCCTTTCGGATATAGATCGAGGTGTCGAAGGTCACATCCAGCTTGATACTGGGCGGGACGTTGTTCAGGTGGTGAATCGCCTCTTTGATCTCGTCGACGACCTGGACGGTGTTCGTTCCCGGCTGACGGTAGACATCGAGGTATACGCCGCGACGTCCGTTCACCCGGGAGACGTTCAGCTGAATCTGGTGACCGTCGACCACGTCTCCCACATCCTTGATCCGGATCGGGGTGTTGTTGGCCACCTTGACGACCACGTCCCGGATTTGACGGACAAACGGGATCTGGCTGTTGGTGAAGACGTTGTAATCCAGTCGACCCACTTTGATGTCGCCCGATTGGAAGATGAGGTCGCCCACCTGGACCGCCTTCTCCACATCCAGCACTGAAATTCCCCGCTCCCGCATCAGGTTGGGGTCGAGCTCCACGTCGATCTCCCGGATCTTCCCGCCCTTCACGCTGGCGGCGGACACTCCGGGAAGGGATTCGATCTGCGGCTCGATCGTGTTGAAGGCCAGATCGTACAGGTACTTTTCGTCGTAACCCTCCCCGTTCAACGTGATCGAACAGACCGGAATGTTGGAGATGTCGAACTTGACGATGAACGGCGGAAAGATCCCCTGGGGAAGATTTTTCATAACGGACCCGACCATCTGGGAGACTTCCAGTTCGGCCGCGTTGATGTCGGCCCCCCACTTAAACCAGACCCGGACGATCGAGAGTCCCTGCTTGTTGGTGGAGGAGACATAATCAAGGTTGCTGACCCCGCTGACCGCGCGCTCGATGATGTAGCTCACCGCGCGCTCCACGTCGGAAGGATTGGCGCCCGGATAGAGGGTGCCCACCATGATGACCGGAACACTGATGTTGGGAAAGAGGTCGATCGGAAGCTCGTCCAATGAAATGGAGCCGAGCAGGACGATCGCGACGGAAAGGAAGAAAATGGCAACCGGATTTTTAAGCGACCCCTGGGTTAAGAACATGCCTCACCTTTATTCGATTGATCGATGTTTAAGGCAGCAAAGCGGTGGAGTAAGAACTCTCCGGGGAAGGGGGTTGGGAGGAAGCCGCATCCAGTGGAGGGGCGACCCGGGTTGCTTCGACCGGGGTTCCGTTCGTGACCTCATCCTGTCCGGAGAGGATGATCGTCTCTTGACCGGTCAAGCCTCCGGCCACCTCCAGAAAATCGCCGCCGTCGTATCCCAGCGTGACGGGAATCCGTTTGACCACGCCATCCACGACCGTGAAGACCGAGGCGCCGCTTTCCTGAACGAGGACCGCCTCGGCCGGCAGAATGATGCTCTTCGGGTGCCGGTCAACAATCAGGTCGAGCCGACCGTACATCCCCGGCTTGAGCTTGAGATCGGGGTTGGGGATGTCGATCTCGACCAGAAGAGTCCGGGAGAGCGGATCCACCGCATGGGCAAATCGCGTCACCTCTCCATGGAAAACGAGGCTCGGGAAAGCGTCAACGGTGAACTCGGCCTTGAGGTGGGAACGGATGTAATGGGTGTCCTGCTCGGCCACGTTAACCTGAATCCGAACCGTGTCGATCTTCATCAAGGTGAGGATCGGGGGCGCGCTCGCCGGCGCGACCATGGCGCCGGGATCCAAGTAGCGCATCGTAACATAACCCGAGAAAGGGGCGGTTAATTGGGTGTATTGGAGATGGACTTTTCTCCCCTGAAGATCGGATTTGGACTTTTCAAGATTCGTCTGAGCCACTTCAAAAGCCAACTCGGCGTTGTCCACGTCCTGCTGAGAAACGAAATCCTGCCGGCGCATTTCCAGGTAGCGCTGGAGGGTCAGATCCGCGTTTTTTTGGGCGGCCTCGGCCTGACGGACCGCTTCTTCCGCCTGCTTCACCTTCTCGTTCTCCTCCGAGGGGTCGATGGTGGCCAGAAGCTGACCTTTCCGCACGTAATCCCCTTTGTCGACATTGATCTCGGTCAGGTACCCGCTGACCTCTGTCGGAAGGATGTTGGCCTGGTAGATCGCTTGAATGTTGACCGGATATTTAAGCTTGATGTCCAGGTCCCGGACGATCGGCTTGATCACCTGAACAGAAACCTTCCGTTCAACGGTCTTGTTGACGGAATCCGCGGGATTGGTTTCGGACGAGGCAAAACGCTCCCATGTCGAAGTCACCGCCACCGTGATCACCGCGATCCCAATCGCAATTAACCGTCCACGAAAGGCTCTTTTCGTCAACATCATCCCCCCCTTTAAATTTATAATTCCCTGGCGGTACCTCAAACCTCGGGGCTTTTACACTCGGAAGCCCCTTCCCGCTCCTTAATAGCGGAATCGCATGTTCAATTTCAACCTCACTAATTTTTGCAATAACCATACCAAATGGAAATGAAAATCCTGGTCCGGTTTTTATAGAGAAAAGGACCGAGTGAAGGGGTTGGGGATAAGGTCTCGACACCCGATTTCCGGTATGCGGTGACCGAGTTTTCAGGACGAAGAGCCCCTTTTGAACGCGGATAAGACGGTTGTGAGGAGTGTTCTCAGCATTATGATTGCCACAACGGGTTTAATTGGAACGGAACATTCCGGTCAAGCCAGCTTGAATCCTTTATTGATGAGGGGCGAAATTGGAGGGAAGCCATCGTCCCTTTGGAAGGCTTGCTCTAAATGGGCGCCGTGGCGGGCCGTCACCCCACGGCCCGAGCCACTTCCCGCAGAATCGCCTTCATCAGACTGGAATTGACTTTTTTCCCTGTCTTGTTTTTGTCTGCCACCCGTATCACCCCCTTTCTTATCCTTCGTTGAACGAAAGCTTAAAGCATGCAGATGAACGGTTTATGACGACCCTATTACCCGGAAGTTAATTTGTAATGACCTGACCGTCTGGAGACCTTGGAAAGAACCCAATTCCTATTTGATCTTTATGAGTTTCACATCCGAAACGGTCTTCGGCTTCAAGAACAGGCTTACGGCGCTTAGAAGATAATCTTGATAAAGGGGGCACCGGAGGTGTTGTTCCGTCGCACAGTATTCATCCGTCTCAAACT
>DATIYJ010000070.1 GCA_035517655.1 Nitrospiria bacterium
GTTTTCATCTATGAACGGCTCGCCGCCGTTGTCATCAAAGGGCTCTCCGGGATCGTACACCCCATTCCCGTTGGTGTCATAAAACGTCTCTTCCCCCATCGTCACGGCCAGAACGGAGACCCTTCCGTCCCTCGGGTTGGGTTCCAGAAGATCATACAATCCGTTGCTGTTCAGATCATTAAACAGCACGGTCTCGTTCCCGATCGGGTTCAAATCCTGTCGCGGATCGGTATCGACCGGCAGTCGGTTCTGAGTCCGGAATAGAACCGTTGTTTCACCTTTATCATCCGTAACTCCCTGGCGGTCGATCGCGCCGGCCTCGGTATAAAAGGAAACAGCGGTGCCCTGAAGTACATTGAAATTCCCGAATCGATCGGCCATGAACGCGCTGATGTTCGCCTGCTCATTGTCGTAGGCCAGACCGGCGAGGTTATGAATATCGGCCGCAACGCTGAAGAATCGGGCCGAGGGAACTCCTCCGCCGATCGAAAGCGGTGTCGAGGTACTAAAGATCTCACCCGAATCAAACGTCCCGTTGCCATTGGCGTCGATGAAGGCCAGGATGCGCGTCGGGCCGGCCACGAACCCGCTTTTCAGAAAGGTCTTGGCCACCCCCCCGACCGTCGCGGCGGCCGGAGGATCGATCGCGGCCCCCCCGCCCGGATTCATGCCGTTTAGAAACTGGAAATTAACCACCGTCCCATCCCCGATCGGCAACCCTTCCGTATCGGTGACGCTGAAGGAAACTTCGGACACCTCGGCCTGACCCGCGCCTTTGATGCCGACCACCTGAGGGTTCGCCTGAAGAAACTGGATCCCCAGAACCGGCAGGGCCTGAATCACAACGGGCGCCGATGCGGTGATGCTCCCGGCCGTGGCCGAGATCGTGAGGCTGCCGGCCGTCGTGCCCGCCACAAAGCTCGCGCTCGCGAGGCCCGCGCCGCCGGCGGTCGGAACGGTCAGCGTACTGGCCAGACTCGACCCGCTGGACAGATTACCCAGAGTCGAGTCGCTCAAGGTGAACGTAACCGAGGTATTGTCCGGAACAGGACTCCCATTGCAGTCAAAAATGGCCGCCGTGACGCTGGTGATCGCACGAACGGTCATCGGCGAGGCCGGATTCAAGGTCACCGTCATCGGCGTCGGCGCATTGGACGGGATGCCGGCGCACGCAACCGTCACGCTCACGTCATTACTCTTGATCGTTCCATTGGCTGCGCCGATTGTGACGGGGCCGCCGAGAGCCACTCCGGTGACCAGCCCGTTGTTACTCACAGCAGCCACGGTCGGATCGCTGGAACTCCAAACATAAGAGACGCCGGTGATCGTATTGTTGGCGGCGTCCAGGCCCGTCGGTACGAGTTGCAACGTTTGACCTTTGGCGATGGTAAACGGTCCCCCGGACCCCGTGGCGTCCGCAACCTGAATCGATTTGACGACGGACGATGTCGTGTTGGTAATACCCGGAGCATTCGAAACGTTCACATTGGGATTGCTTTTGCAGGCCGTTGCCATGCCCAGAAGCGCCAGGACCCCAAGCCATCTGACCGCCGACCGTTTCATACCGCCTCCTCCAATGAATGCCTGTCGGTAACGCCGGATAAAACCAACCAACCCAATTCGGTATACAGATGTCCCGTCTTTACTTGCTGCAATTGTCATAGTTGCCCATGTTGAAGGTGGCGGAGCCGACCAAGACCACGTCTTGGTCAAACTGGGACGTCCCCCGGAAGGTATATTTGGCCGAATAGGAGGCCGGAGGGTAAAGACTTCCACCGTTGTTGACATACTCCTCCTTGGTCTGAAAATTCACGAATTCCAACGTGAAGGTGGCCTGCGAACCATCCGTGTTCACCTTCAGGCTGGTTGGACCGAACGACTGGGACGTCAACGCGGGCGCCGTTACCAGGTTCGTCGCAAGGGGGGTGTAGTCGATCGTATAGCTGGTAAAAGTAATGAAGGCCGGCGCCGGCGGCGAGGTTACATCTTTCATGAGATCGGCCTCGATCGTGACCTTGGCGTCATGTTCGCCGAATTTTTCGGGATCCTGCGTGGTCGGATCGCCGTCGCAATCCTGATTCTCGACGACGTCGACGTCCGGCGTGTCCCCGCCGAAACCGACCGAATCGGTCGGGACGACCGAGTCCACCGACACGCAGGCGCCGGTGACATCGACCCCGTTGCATTGCCCCGCGCCGCCGATCTGCCCGCAGCCCAGCACCCATCCAAGCAGGGCCGTCGCCCCCAATGAAAGCCACATCCGGCTCGCCTTGATCCCCGTGACTTTATTCACCCCGCCCTCCTTTGTTCAATTCCTCTACTGCTTTTATCAGAACCATGTCTTTAGCAGATTAATGATTTCTTTTTGACTGACCGGTTTGACTACGACCCGGCCGATGCGTTCGGCCAGGACGAAATGAATCTTTCCGCCGGCAACCTTTTTGTCCATCGTCATGGCTTTAAGTATATCGGCCGACTTGATTTTCGGCAAGGCGACCGGAAGCCCCGCCCGTTCGAGGAGCCGGATCTGACGCCGGGCGCACGAGGGATCCGAAAGCCCGAGGCGGACGGACAGGCGCGCGGCGAAAGCGATCCCAATCGAAACGGCCTCGCCGTGAAGATAAGTGCCGTAATTCGTAACGGTTTCGAGCGCGTGGCCGAGAGTATGCCCGTAATTTAAGATCTTTCTCAAGCCGCCTTCACGTTCATCTTTTTGGACCACGTCCGCCTTGATCGCGCAGGATCGGCGGATGGCATGGGTCAGCGCAGCCGGTTCCAATTTCAGGATCTTGTCCATGTTGTCTTCCAGGTAGTAAAAGAATCCTTCATCCCGGATCACGCCGTATTTGATCACTTCGGCCAGACCTGAAATGAACTCCCTCCGGTGGAGCGTTTTTAAAACCTCCGGATCGACGAGGACCAGCTTCGGTTGATAAAAAGCGCCGATCAGGTTTTTCCCGTGGGGGTGATCCACCCCGGTCTTCCCCCCGATGCTGGCATCCACCTGGGCCGCCAGCGTGGTCGGAACCTGGACGAAGCCGATGCCGCGCATGTAGGTCGAGGCCGCAAAACCGGCCAGGTCGCCGATGACGCCGCCTCCCAACGCCAACAGGGTCGAGCTTCGCTCGAACGATCGTCGGACGAGTTCGTCATAGACGCGGGAAACCGAACGGAGATTCTTATAACGCTCACCGTCGGGCAGCATCACGGTGGCCGCTTGAAATCCGGCCTTCCGGAGGCTTCGCGACACGACGGAGCCGTAGAGACGGTTCACCCGTGCGTTTGTAATCACGCCGACTTTTCCCTTGAGTCCCAGAGTGGCCAAGCGCTCCCCGATTCGGGGGAGCGTCCCGTCCCCGATCTCAATCGAATATCCCCGTTCCGCCAGATCGACCCGAATCGAGTTCCTCGACGAAACGATATCGCGGATCATCTTTGCAATACGGTCCGGCGACTTGTGCGTGGTATCAATCCGGTAATCGGAAAGAAGATAATACGGCCGTCGGACTTTCAACAGTTCCCGAATGCGCTCGATGCGTCTCCCCTCCTGGAGCAAGGGGCGCTCCGGCCCGGCTGTTCGGGCCATGATCGCGTCGGGGGAAGCGTCCAAACCGATCAAAACGCCGTTTCGTTGAAGACGCCGGAGGTTCACCGGATCCACCACCGCTCCGCCTCCCGTCGCGATCACGCAGGATTTTCTGTCGGCCAACTCCGCCACGACTTCCCTCTCCAGTTTTCTGAAATGAGCCTCGCCGAATTGCTTGAAAATCTCCGGGATGGTCCGACCGGCCCGTTCCTGTATCCGAAGATCGCTATCCTCGAATGCCCGGCCGAGATCGCCCGCCAGCCGTTTCCCGACCCGGCTTTTTCCGGTCCCCATGAAACCAATCAATACAATATTTTTTTTCTCCCCATTACCAGTTCTTAACATAGTCCTGATAAGTGTCGTAATTCCTCTTCATCTCGATCAGGCTGTCGCCCCCGAATTTTTCGATCATCGCTGCGGCAAGCTCGAACGCCACGACCGCCTCGCCGATGACGCCGGCCGCCGGCACGGTGCAGATATCGGATCGTTCCACCGTCGCTTCAAAGGGCTCCTTGCTCTTGATATCGACGCTTTTCAGCGGCGAGTAGAGCGTGGAGATCGGCTTCATCGCGACGCGGAGCACGATAGGTTGGCCGTTGGTGATCCCCCCTTCAAGGCCGCCCGCGTTGTTGGTCTTCCGATAGAATCGTTTGCCGGCTTCATCATAAAAAATTTCATCGTGAACCTCGGAACCGAAGCGCCGCGCGGCTTCGAATCCCATGCCGATCTCAACACCTTTCATGGCTTGGATGCTCATTAAACCAAAAGCCAGACGGGCGCCCAACCGGCGGTCCCACTGGCCGTAGCTGCCGAGACCGATCGGAACAGGGTCGGCGATCACCTCGAACACCCCTCCCAACGTATCTCCCTTGTCCTTCGCCTCGCGGATCTTTTCGATCATTTTTCCGGCCGCGGCCGCGTCCGCGCACCGGACCTCGGACTCCTCCGCCGCCTGACGGATCTGTTCGAAACTCATTCGGCTCGTTTCGGCCTGAATCCCACCGATCTCACGGACGTGGCTCACGAAGTTGATCCCAAAGGGCTTTAACAGGGCCTTCGCCACCGCGCCGACCGCAACCCGAATCGCCGTCTCCCGGGCACTGGCCTTCTCGAGGACATTTCGAATATCGGTATGGGCGTATTTGATCGCGCCGGCCAAATCGGCATGGCCCGGTCTCGGCTTGGTCACAACGCGCTGGGTCGCCGGATCGCCGGGTTCGACGGCCATGATTTCCTGCCAGGTTTTCCAATCCTTATTGGTGATCTGCATGCCGATCGGGCTTCCCAGGGTAAAGCCTTTCCGAACCCCGGAAACGAACTCGACCTGGTCCTGCTCAATCTTCATCCGCCCCCCGCGTCCGTATCCTTTTTGGCGACGGGCCAGATCGAGATTGACAGTCGCCTCGGTCAGGGAAACACCCGAGGGCATCCCCTCGATGATGGCCAAAAGCAGTTTGCCGTGCGACTCGCCGCCGTTAAGATACCTGAGCATTCAATATCAATCCGCGTTACTGTTTCACGATTCGGGGTGTGAGGAAAATCAGCAATTCATTCTTTGTATCCGTCTTGGTCTCATTTTTGAAAAGCCATCCCAGGACTGGGATACGTGAAAGAAAGGGAACACCGGATTCGGTTTCGCTCCGCTCATCCACAAAGATACCTCCGATCACGGTGGTCTCGCCGTCATTCAACAGTACCTCGGTCGTCGCCTCCCGCTTTGCGATGCTCGGACCGGCGGGGCCGCTGAAGCTGCCGATCGAATCCCGGGCCGCCTTCACCTTCAAAATAATGCTGTGATCCGGGGTGATGTGCGGGGTGACCTCCAGGGTCAAATTCGCGTCGACAAAGGTCGTGGTCGGCCCCGTATTGGCCGAGGACGTCTGGAAGGGAATCGATTCGCCCTGCTCGATCTTGGCCTGAAAATTATCCATCGTGGTCACCTTCGGGCTCGAGATGGTTTTGGTCAACCCGTTCAGTTCACCCGCGGAAAGGCGCAGGTCAAGATTGATCGGGTTTTCCGTGAACCGTCCGAAGTTGAAACCGACCGCGGGCACCGCGTTCAGACCCGAGACGCTGCCCGGCAGATTCACCGCAAAATCGGGCGCAAAGGTCCCGAAGGCGGGCGGAGTTATGCCGGCGCCGCTATTAATGCCTTGGACCCCGAACGCGCTATTTGATTTGATGGCGCTGAACCCCAATCCCCATTGAATGCCGAGCGACTGGGCAAAACTCGTATCGGCCTGAACGATCCGGGCCTCGATCTGGACCTGCGGCGTGCGTGTATCGAGTGCCTTGGCCAATGCCACCGCTTCGTTGACCTCTTTATCAATATCCTTGACGACAATGGTGTTTGTGCGTAAATCGACCGTGACATCCCCTCTAGGGCTAAGGGTTTTTTTCAGTGACAGAGCCATCTCCTGGGCGCTGGCATAGTTGACAAAGATGACCTTCGTGATGAGGTCCTCCGCCTTGAATTTGGCGTCTTTCGCATGGGCTTCTTCATCCTGCTGTTTGGCGATATCTGCAAGCGTGGCCACGCGGATAATGTTTCCATCGCGAGTCTGTCCCAGGCTGTTCATTTTCAAAACAATATCCAGAGCCTGATCCCATGGGACACTGATCAACTTGAGCGTCACCTTGCCTTTTACGCCCTCGCTGATCACGATGTTCAATCCGCTCACATCGGCCAATAACCGAAGTACGTTGCTGAGATCGGCATCCTGAAAATCAAGCGAAATTTTCCGTCCGACATACCTTTTCCGAGCCGTGATCTCCCCTTTCTTCATCGGCTCCACGGCGGCCGCCGATGTCATCGCCTCGGGAAGCGGCGCCGGTTTCGGTTTTTCTCGGACGACCGTCTTTTCTTTCGGCATTTCCTCATGTGTCGTTTCCCGAGGCGCCTGATCGGGCGGCACTTGACCGGCTTCCTGCGGCTTCTCTTGAGGTTGGGCCGGCGTCGCTTCCGTCACCGGCGGTTTTTCCCCCTGTTCCTCGTTCGGCTTGGCCTTGGCCTCGGCCGGACCCGGCGAGGATTCCCCCGCCGCCGCGCTCAAGGCGACCACGACTTCTTTCCCGGACGGCTCGACGGTGAACGAGGCCTTGGAATTCAGGTCAAAAACGACACGGACCTTCATCGGTTTTAGATGCTGACCGATTCGGATGCTCTTCAAAAGACTGTGCTTCACGGAAATCGTGTTTGGGCGGATGGCGTTCGTCACATCCGGCAAATCGACCACCAGCCGGTTTCCCTCAACCATAAACGCATTCGGTTTCAGAGCGCCGTCCCCCGCAATATGAATGGCGACCGTGTCCTTGTCTCGATCGACGGTAAGTTTTGAAACCGTCTTGGCCGCCGGAAGGGCCGGCTCGCTCGGTGCCGGTTTCTCTTCCACCACTGGAGGAGGTGGCACCGGCGTCTGCTGGGCCGCCTCTGTCATGGCCTGGGCTTCCGGAGCGGACGGATTTGAAGCCGCCTCGGAAGTCGAAGGAGCCGCCGTCTCGGTAGCGGCCGAGGCGGTCGGTTTATCAATGTCGATCAGCAACTTTTCTCCGTCGGCTCGCACATGAGAAAGAACGGGTTCCGTAAGCGTGATCTCCAACCGAACCACGTTGCTGGGTTTTTCCCCTTCGATGGGAACCAGATCGGTAACGGCCCCTTGGCCGATCGGTATCCGATCCTTGAATTTCCCAACGGAAGCACCGGCCAGATCCACGATCAGCCTCGCGGGATCCGTTAATTGATAAGAGGTATAAACCAACGCTTTCTGCCCGGCTACGACAATCTCCGTTTTATCCGGCTGTTCGGTCACCGAAATATCCTGAAGGGTGTTAAGCTCGTCGCCCGGCTTGGTCTGTTTGTGAACGGTAGCGCATGAAGCCATTCCTAAAGTTAGAACAAGTACGATGAATACGTTCACCGCGGGCCAAGCAAAAAACGTCTTGAGTTTCATTCGCTCCCCTCCTTTTGGGGATGAAGATCCAACCTCACTTCCCTCACTTTTTTTGCACCGAAAATATCGGTATATTTTTCCTCGATGGTCAGATAACGCTCGGTGATCTTTCGAACCGATCCGTTGTTGGGTCCCACAGGAGTTCCCACGTGAATGGTGTATCCTTTGCCGTCCGGAGTCTGGACCATGGCGGAATATCCAAATCCCCCCCAAACGATGCCGATCAGGCGAAGTTCGCCGATCTCCGTACGCAACAGAGGCGGAAGACTTTGCAGGCTTTTACCCGAACCCAATGTAACCAAAATGGATTGGAATGGATCTCGACGTCCCTCGGCGACATAGACATAGGGAGGAGGCGATGGAGTCTGGCCTCCCGTGTTCTGCTCGGGCGCCGCGGCCGTCACCGCCGGGACTTCAGGACGTTTAACCGCGCCCGGTTTTCCTGCCGATGAGGCCGGAGGGGACGACCCTCCTCCGCATCCTGCGGCCACCGTCGTGATCAACCCCAAAACAAATCCAAGGGTCAAGAATCGGGCCATGCGACCGATTTCACTTGTCCGAACTCGTCCTACGACCCGTCCTCGCTCTAGTGAAATACTCATTTATATTATTCGCCCCCCGGCGGGCCGGTTTTCCCGCTTTTGGCAGGGGCCGCTTTGCCCTTGGCGCCGGCCTGCGCTTTCTTTTTATCATCGGGAGAAGCCGGTTTCTCCTCCGATGCCGCAAAGGCCGTGGCCACAAAAGCGGTCTGGATCATCAAACGTCCTCTTTCCACATGCGGGCTTCCCATCTTGATGTTTGTAATATTCACAATTCGGGGTAGCTGGCTCACGCTGTCAAAAAACAACGCGGTGGTGTGATACCCGCCCCCGACTTCGACCTCCACCGGAATTTCTGAATACAAACCGCTAGGGTCTTCCTTTTTGGCGGAAGGCCGCCACAATTTGAAATCAAGACCGACCCGAAGCCCCAGATCGGAGACCTGTTTGAGCAAGGTAGCAACCTCCGCCTCCGGGGGAAGCTGCTCTTTTTTCTCCGCCAATTGCTTTTCGAGTTCGGCGTTTTCCTTTTTCAACTGGTCCAGTTTCTCGACTTTGGCGCGTTGGATCCCAATCTCTCCATCCAATTTCGCAATATCAGCCCGCAAGCCCGCGACTTCGTTATTTTGAGGGAGATAAAAAAACCAGAAAAACATCGCGATGATGAGGATATTGATCAAAAACAGGGCCAGGAGCTTCTGATACGTGGGAAGATTTTTAATAAAGTCCAGATTCATTCAGATCACCATGGTGCAACGGAGTTTGAAATTATATATAGGAATATTGAGTTCAATGGCCTGTTTCGATTCGATGAGTTGAATATCGGAAAAAAACTTCGAGTTTTTCATATTGTTGATAAATTCGACGATGTCGGCGTTGGTGATGGCTTTGCCTTCAATATCCACCGTCGGACCCTGCTCCGTGATGGTGGTCAGCCAGATTTTTAATGGTTCAATGCTTTTACTGAGTTCGTCCAGCAAATGCACCGGGGCGCCTTGATTTTTCTTTAGCTGTTCAATGATTCTATTCTTGTCCTCCAGGACCTTCTTGTTACTTTCGTAGTTTTCAACTTCCTTGACTTTTTCCTTCAACACCGTCAATTCGGCGCTGGCTTTCGTTTTTTCTTCGTGAAGACGGCTGATTTGAGAATTCATCAAATACCAGAAATAGACACAGGCCACCACGACAAAACCGATTAGAACGCCCGCCAGAACGAACTCGTACTGGATCTCCATTTGCTTCTTGGCTTTTCGCGCCTTTGGAATCGCCAATAAATTGATCTTGATCATCGGTCACCCATCTTTCGAATCGCCAGGCCGACGCCGACGGCGGCTTGGGGCGCCATTTCCTGAATCTGTTCAACGTTGAACAACTTCGGATCGATTTCGATTTGATTGAATGGATTGGCCAATTCGACCGGCACACCCAAGCGTTCACTCAGCAAGGCGACCAGGCCTTTGGACCGCGCCGCTCCTCCGCACAAAACGACTTTATCGATATTCTCCTGCATGGTTGTCGTTTTAAAGTAGTCGATGGAGCGGGTGATCTCTCCGGCGACCTCCGTGTTTACGGTGTTGATGACGGCGGAAAGCGCTTCCGGGTTTACCCCCTCCGGATTCTCCACCCGTTTGGCTTGTTCGGCGTCCTGATAGCCCAGGTTCAACTCTTTCTGAATCGTTTCGGTGTACCGATTCCCCCCGATCGAGATATCGCGCGTAAAGGAGGACATCGTATTTTTCAAAATGTTGATGTTCATCACACTGGCACCGATGTTCACCAACGCCACGACTTCAGTCTCCTGAACGCCGTAGTTCACCCCGTACATATTTTCGATTGCGAAGGCGTCCACATCCACCACCCGGGGTGTCAGACCCGCGTCCGCCACCAACGCGGTGTATTCATTCAACTTGTCTTTTTTTGCGGCCACCAGAAGTACATTCATTTGGGGCTGTCCGTCCTGACCATCGCTGGTTCCCAAGATGTGAAAATCGATATTGACGTCATTGATGTCAAATGGAATGTATTGCTCCGCTTCCCATTTAATCGACTCTTCCAATTCGTCTTCGGTCATCGCCGGAAGGCTGATTTTCTTTACAATCACCGAATGACCGGAAATGGAAATGGCCACATCCTTCAGCTTGATCTTTTGTTCGGACAACAATTCCTTCAGGATGCCTCCGACGCTGCTCGCATCCATCACCGTGCCGTCCACGATCATTTCAGGCGCCAACGACTTGATGCCGAATTTCTCCAGAGAATAACCCGTTTTCTTTTCCTTGAGTTGAACAACCTTGATCGCGCTGGAACCGATGTCCAACCCAAACAGGGGACTGGCTTTGGAAAATGAAAAAAACATCGTTTGACTCCTACCTTCTGGAACGGCTACAGCCGATTGTTCCTGCTCTGCATGATTTTACGAATCTCCTTCAAATTTTGATTGGAGTACAGTCGCCAATTACGCCAATCCCGGCCCACGTTCGATATCAGTCCCTCCTTTTCCCACCGAAAAAGCGTCGCCTTCGAGATATCAAAAATTTTGCAGATGTCTCTCGTCTTGTATCGTTTTACTCTAACATTTCGAGCCATAAATCGACCTTGTGAGGTGAGGTGTATTCAGATTGAGCGACCTAATAGTAGCAAGTATACTTACTATATTCAGCTTGTCAAGGGATTTTAGTCAAAAAATTCATTATTTTTCACAAAATAATCGAAGGGTTATGGGTTAACCGAAAATATCCAGCAAAAAATGAGGGCTTTAAGATAGCGGAATACCGTCAGGAATGCTTTTGTTTGGCCACCAAAAGGCGTTGGGCGCCCGTGCGGACCGCTTCGGGAATGTTCCTATTTTTGGCCAGAAGGCCCAGATCCTTCACCTTGACCGATGCCAATAACGGGATCGATATCCCAAGGGGGGTCTTCGGATTACCGACGAGAGCGAAAATAATCGAGTAGTTTTTCAGCCATTCCTTATTTTTCCCCACGGTCCGCAAAATGTCATCCGAAACATTTCTCGATTGCGCAATGAAAAGAATCTCGTCCTCGGTAATTTTGGGGCTGCTCAAGACCGCCTGGGCGACTTGACGATTGGGATCCTTGAGCAACAGACTTCTCGCGTCTTTTCCACCGCGTAGGGCAAATTGCACCTTTTCGGCCACCGGCATTTTTTGGATCCGTTGATAAAGCGTCTCTTCATTTTCTTTTCGATGTTTGTCCTCAACCTCCTCTTCCGTTTGAACTTGTTGCACGTCAAGTTCCTTATACGGCACCAATCCTTTGTCCGCCGGAAATACGGGGTCCCTTTTTATAGCTTGTATCCGTTTTTTGAATTCCGCCGGAGCATTGGTATATAGATACAGGAACGTTTGCGGCAGGACCCTCGGGTGGCCCAGCAACAATACCACGAGGGCCTGATCCCGGTGATGCAATTTTGCAATTCGGTCTAGGGTGGTTCCGTCCGTGGACGGGTCCTTGAGGAGTCCCATAAGGGTCCCGGTAGAACAATGCTCCAAATCCAACGTTAGGAGAAGGGTCCTTTTTGCTTTCATGCTTTTCAGCGATCCCGGGTGATATCCCGATGACGCAGCACCACGTGATAATTGGCGGCCTTGAGATCGTCATGGAGCCGTTTGGCGATGGCCACGGAGCGATGACGCCCTCCGGTGCAACCGATTGCGACGGTTAAATAGGGACGACCTTCCTTCTCATAAAACGGGATCAAAAAAGAAAGGAACGATTGAACCAAGTCAATAAACTTATCCGCTTCCGGTTTCCGAAAGAGATAATCCTGGACCGCCGGATCTTCACCGGAGAGAGGTTTCAGATCGGATACAAAATTCGGGTTCTGAAGAAAACGCACATCAAACAGCAAATCGGTTTCGTAGGGAATCCCGTACTTATATCCGAACGAAATAACGGAGATGCTGGGTTTTCGAATTTCCCCCTGGTCAAAATAGTGTTGGGCGATGACATCCTTCAGTTGCTGGATCGTGAAGGTGGATGTATCAATGATTCGGTCCGACCGTTTCTTCAATTCAGCCAATTGCTGCCGCTCCTGTTGGATTCCTTCAAGAATGGGCCTGTTCTTGGCCAACGGGTGAGGCCGTCGCGTTTCAGAAAACCGTCGGACGAGCACCTCATCATTCGCCTCAAAGAAGATCAATTCATAGGGGTATCCTTCTTCTTTGAGTCGATTCGAAATCCCCAGGAAATCCCGTAAAAAATCCCGTTCCCGTATGTCGATTCCTACGGCAACTTTCGTGATTCCTGCGCTGGACTGGGTACACAGGTCGGCAAAAACGGGCAACAACGATGGAGGAAGGTTATCGACGCAGAAATATCCGAGATCTTCAAAACATTTTAACGCATTTGTTTTTCCGGAACCGGACAATCCGCTGACGATGACCAATCGTAGGTCCATGGAGATTCCAACGGTTCAGTGGATGATCAGTTCGGTCAACACGAGATGGCCGTTTGTCCCGCGAACCAATATCTTAAGTTGATCATCCGCGTCGTCAAAGAAAACAACGTGACCGGCCTTTACCGAAGCCAACCGAGTCATGGCATCGTCCATCGAGAGCCTCAATACGATATAAGCGTCCCGTGTAATCATCGGTGTCGTTTTCGGAGCTTTTAGAGCGGAGGATCGCTTGGCCGACGGCGGTTTGTGTCGGGAAAGCTTCTCCTTGTACCTTCTTAACCGTTGTTCGATCTTGTCCATCGCCCTGTCAATGGACCGATACATTTCGTCCGTCTCTTCCTTGGCCAGAATTCGATCTCCATCAACCCATAATGTGATCTCGGCCGTATGCCGATATTTTTCGACCGACAACCGGACGGCCGCCTCGATGGGCTTGAAGGAATAGCGGGCCACTTTTTTCAACCGCTGTTCCGCATAATCGCGCAAGGCCGGGGTTATTTCCATGTGTCGACCTGTAACCGTAACCTGCATGGATGGCTCCTTCAACAAGTACAGCGGTGATCGGTTGGGAAACGCTTCCCGCGGTTTCGTTTCATTCTGATTCGTGCACAAAAGACGAGCGCGCGTTCAGGATACGTACCGACGGCGGCTGGCCTGCGGTATTTTAAGCTCCACTCGGTATTTGGCCACTGTTCTTCGTGCAATTTCGATATGCTGATTTTTTAAGCGTTGAACGATTTCTTGGTCTTTGAGGGGATTTTTCGGATCCTCCTGCGACACCATCTGCCGGATGATCTCCCTTACGGTGACGGAGGAGACTTCCCCGCCGAATTCTCCGCTTCGTGAAAGACTGCTGTTAAAAAAATACTTCAACTCAAAAATTCCCTGAGGGGTGTGCATGTACTTGTTTGTCGTCACGCGACTGATGGTCGACTCATGCATGGAAATATCATCGGCCACTTGTCGCAAAACCAAGGGTTTTAAGTAATCCACTCCCTTCTCCAGAAACTCCCGTTGGAATTTGACAATGCTTTGCGCCACCTTACAGATGGTCCGATTCCGTTGCTCGATGCTGCGGACCAACCAAATGGCCGATCGAAACCGGCCCTCCAGATAATTGCGGGTCGCATCGGGAACCTGTTTTTTTTCCAAGAGCAATTTCTGATAATAAGGACTGATGCGGAGCTTGGGCAGGCCGTCGTCGTTGAGGACGACGACATAGCCGTCATCGGATTTAACCACAAAAATATCCGGAATGATAATTTGGGCTTCATCCGTTAAAAACGGCCGTCCGGGTTTGGGTTCAAGGGCTTGAATGATTTTTACGACCGCCAGGACTTCTTCCAGAGAAACCCCCAACGCCTTGACAATGTCCTGAAACCTTCGGGTCTCGATCTCCTTTAAATGATTCGCAACGATCGCCTCGGCCAACGAGCCCTTCAGTCCGAGTTGTTCCAGTTGGATCAATAAACATTCCCTCAGATCTCTTGCGCCGACTCCCAACGGGTCAAAACTCTGAACGAGCGTGAGCGCCCGTTCGACCTCGTCCTTTTTGGCTTCGGTCAATGTCGCCAGTTCCTCAACGCTAATCCGGAGATACCCGTCTTCATCGATGTTCCCAATAATGCTTTTACCGATTTCGACGGCACGGGGAGTCGCGACGGACAATCGCAATTGCCAAAGGAGATGCTCCGAGAGGGATGGAGGTCGGGTCAGCGTCTGTTCATAAGAAGGCGGCTCGTCGCCCGCCGCCGACGGATACTCGGTTTCTTTATTTTCGCGTTGAATATCTCCGATATATTCCTCCCATTGCGAGGACAGCTCGGTTTCCGCGGCGTCCGTCGCCGTCTCCTCCGTTCGTTCGTCTTCCTCGGACTTTTTCTCCTCCACCGTCTCTTCCAGATCCGTCAGCTCATCCAGCAATGGATTCTCCAGCAGTTCCTGCGAAACGATTTGGGTGAGTTCAAGCCTGGAGAGTTGCAGAAGTTTGATCGCCTGCTGCAACTGCGGCGTCATAATCAGTTTTTGAGTCAGTCTTAAATCGAGCCGAGTTTTCATCATACCGCGGTCATGTTTCGCACTCTCCCGTGCTCCGAAACGGCTTGGACGGGTCTGTGCGCGATGATTTTCTTATCCAAGAAAACGGAATTTTTCTCCCAGATAAATCGCCTTGGCTTTGGAACTGTTTGCGATATCAAGGGATGTGCCCGATTCCAGGATTTCCCCCTCACTGATTATATAAGAACGGTCTGTAATTTCAAGTGTTTCCTGAACGTTGTGATCCGTGATCAGGATTCCAATACCCTTGGCCTTCAATTGGCCGATTATTTTCTGAATATCGATGATCGCGATGGGATCGATGCCGGCGAAAGGTTCATCCAGAAGCAGAAAATGCGGCGAGGTCACCAGCGACCGCGTGATCTCAACCCTCCGGCGCTCGCCTCCCGATAGCGCATAGGCTTTGTTTTTGGACAGATGCGAAATGTTCAGTTCTTTGAGAAGGGAATAAAGGCGCTCCTGACGTTCCGAATGGGAAAGATCCAGCGTCTCAAGGATCGCGAGCAGGTTTTCTTCGACGGTCAGTTTTCGAAAAACGGAGGGTTCCTGCGGAAGATACCCGATGCCTTGACGGGCCCGTCGGTACATCGGGAGATCCGTGATGTTCCGATCATCGAGAAAAATCTCCCCCTGATCCGCCGAAATCAGGCCCACCATCATATAAAAAACCGTCGTTTTCCCGGCGCCGTTCGGCCCCAACAACCCCACCACTTCACCGGTTTTGACATCCAAGCTGACATCTTTAACGACTTTGCGTTTTCGAAAACTTTTCTCGAGATGTTTCGCACACAGAAGCATCGTCCGCCCAGGAAACGTTTGATCCAAGTTACTTCTGCACCGGCTCGTTGGGATGAATCAGCACTTTGCTGCCTTCAACGACGCTCCGATCCTCCCGCAAATAAATCGTCATCTTGGTTCCGGTGATCTTGGTATCTTTTTCCCAAGCGACCGGATCGCCCAACAGAATAACTTTATCTTCCTTTTGATAATAAAAAGCCTCCTTGGATTTGGCTTCTTTCTCCCCCTGTTTCAAGACGACGTCGCCGGTCGCATGAATAAGCGTAACCTCATTATCGCTAAACTGAGATTGAGGAGAGATGAGGCCCGACGATGATTTCGAGTTTCCGGCGGTGTCATCCTTTGAAGCGAACGTCACCTCCGCGTGACGGGACGTGATGGTCATATCCTCCTTGATCATGACCACATCGCCGTCGAAAACGGCCAGATGTTCCATGTTCTTTACCGTCATGCTTTTAGAGGTGATGGAAAGCGTTTTGGATGGGGTCGGCGCCTCCGCCGCAAACGGGGGCGAACCATTCCAAAAAAAAACACCGATGATCAGAACGAGTTTAAGGCTCGGCCGTAACACGGACATCCCCCGTAACCGTAAATTGCTGATTTTCCAGTTTCACGACCAGCTGATCGCCGCGTATGAGGAGTCGCTGAGCGGTGATCTGAACCGGTTGCAGCGATATAATCTCCCGTTCTTGATCTTTCCAGCTCATCGATGGAGTCCGAATTGTAAACCCGTTGTTCATCGAAACATCCAGATCCCCGTCGTTCTTCTTGATTTCAAAGTCATGCGTTTCGGTATCTAAGAGACCTTCATCCCCTGAAAAACGGACTTGGAGTCCTTCGGCGGTTTGAAGAATCGCCTGCATTTCTTTGAGAAACACCTCTTTCCGGTCCTCAAACACCTCGGCGTGCTTGGCCCGGATATCCCATTCCACCGTCCCATTTCGAATCTGCTTGAGCGTAAACCCGTCCATTTCGATGTCCGCTTTGGAGATCAGCGTCTTCGACGAAGGCAAGACTTGAGGATGTTCGATTCCCACCGACAGAACCCAGGCCAACAACGACAGGAGCATTCCAATGAAAATCAGGAGAAAGATCCTCGGAAACTGCGCCGCCGACATCGTACACACACTATAACATACGTCACGGATTGAGTAAAGCATCGGACAATACGGAACTTACTGGAAATATTTCCGTATCCGGCAAGGCAACTATTCAGAGAAGAGGAGATGAAAGGATGGTCTTTAAATTAAAATCGGCCAAAACCGTCCTAAGGGCTGGTTTCGGGTCCCTCTTTCGGTTTTTCGGTCTTCGTGGATTTGGCAGGTTGTCCCTGAACGACCAATTCGACCACGGCCATTCGGGCGCCGTCCCCGATACGAAGCCGCGTTTTGATCAATCGGGTATATCCTCCGGGACGTTTTGCGAATCGAGGTGCGATATCTCCAAACAATTTCGATACCATTTTGGGACTCGTCAGATACGATGCCGCCCGCCTCCGGGCGGCCAGATTTCCCTCCTTGCCCAAGGAAATCATACGCTCGGCGATGCCCCGAATCTCCTTGGCCTTGGCTTCCGTCGTTTCAATCCGCTCGTATTCGAACAGCGACGTCACCAGGTTTCGGTATAGGGCCCGTCGGTGATCGGTATCCCGACCCAATTGTCGTCCGCGCTTTTTATGACGCATATCGGCTTCACCCCCCTTTTTCGCTTCCCTCACCGGTCGGCTGATAATCCACCTTCATTCCCAGCGACAGTCCCATTCCCGCCAAGATCTCTTTGATCTCGTTCAATGATTTTCGACCGAAATTTTTCGTTCGAAGCATCTCGGATTCCGTTTTCTGGACCAGATCGCCGATCGTCTTGATGCTCGCGTTCTTCAAACAGTTGGCCGCGCGAACGGAAAGCTCGAGCTCATGCACGCTCCGGAACAGGTTTTTATTAAAATCCGTCTTTTTGTCGTCCACCGGCTCATGAACCGGTTCGATGGATTCATCAAAATTAATGAATATCGCCATATGGTCCTTAAGGATTTTTGCGGCATACGCCAAGGCATCGTCCGGCTTCACACCGCCGTCCGTCCAGATTTCCATGATCAATTTATCATAGTCGGTGATTCGGCCCACCCGCGCGTTTTCAACCGTAAAATTGACTTTCTTAATCGGGGAAAAAATGGAATCCACGGGGATGACCCCGATCGGCATCCCTTCCTCCTTATTTCGATCGGCCGGCACGTATCCGCTTCCGATGCGGATCACCATCTCCATATCCATATTCGCCTCTTTGTCGAGGGTGGCGATATGAAGATCGGGATTGAGAATCTCGACGTCCGCGTCATGAATAACGTCCTTGGCACGGGCTTCTCCCGGTCCTTTCTTCTTCAATCGGACGGTCTTGGACCGGTCGGTGTGAAGTTTGAAGCGGAGATTCTTTACATTCAGAATAATATCCGTTACGTCTTCCTTGACTCCGGGGATGGTTGAGAATTCGTGAAGGACGCCCTCGATCTTGACGGATGTCACCGCCGCCCCCGCGATGGAGGAAAGGAGAATTCTCCTTAGGGAATTCCCGATAGTTGCGCCGAAGCCGCGCTCAAACGGTTCGGCGAAAAATTTGCCGTAGGTGCCCGTCAGTGTTTCGGTTTCAATTTCCATCTTTTTGGGAATTTGGAAATCTTTCGTTCGAATAATCATAGTACCTCCTTGCCACGCCGCCTAAGACGGACGCATCTTTCGATTGCAACCGATGAAGGGAAAAGGCCCTCTCCGCTTTGGATCGTTAAAGAAGAATAATAAACGGTCATCTGGAATAGAGTTCCACCACCAATTGTTCATTCACCGGTATGTTCAGGTCATCCTTGGTCGGCATGGTTTTGACCCGGCCTTTGAAATTCCCCTTGTCAAGTTCCAGCCATTGGGGAATTCCCCGGCCCTCCGCGGACGTCAGAGAGGCCTGGACCTGCGGTAATTGACGGCTGGCCTGCTTCAGTTCAATGACATCGCCGTCTTTAACGAGAAACGACGCGATATCCACTTTCCGCCCGTTCACCCGAAAGTGGCCGTGGTTCACCATCTGCCGGGACTCCTTCCGGGATGAACAGAAGCCCATCCGGTAGACGACGTTATCGATCCTTCTCTCAAGCAGTTGGAGCAGGTTTTCACCCGTGATGCCTTTCTTTTGAGCGGCTTTCTTGAAATATCCGCTGAACTGGCGTTCCAAGAGTCCGTAAATCCTTTTCAGCTTTTGCTTCTCGCGCAACTGGATCTGATATTCGGAGATTCGGGGGCGGGCCTGCCCATGCTGACCCGGCGAATAGCTTCGCCGCTCGATGGCGCATTTTTCCGTAAAGCACCGGCTCCCTTTTAAAAATAATTTATTCCCTTCCCGCCGGCAGAGCCGGCAAACTGAACCGATATATCGTCCCACGTTTAATTCCCCTCCTTATTCATTTCATACCCGACGGCGCTTGGGAGGCCGACATCCGTTATGCGGAACGGGTGTCACATCTTTGATAAGATTGATCTTCAACCCGGCCGCCTGAAGCGCCCGAATCGCCGATTCTCGCCCCGACCCGGGCCCCTTGACGTAAACATCAATCTGTCGCATTCCGTGTTCTATCGCTTTCTTGGCGGCCACCTCCGCCGCCCGTTGCGCGGCGAACGGGGTGCTCTTCCTTGAGCCCTTGAACCCTTGATTGCCCGCGCTGGACCATACGAGGACGTTTCCGCTCATGTCGGTCACGGTTACAATCGTATTGTTGAAAGAGGCCTGAATATGCGCAACCCCGACCTGAACGATTTTCTTTTCGCGTTTTTTCCCTTTTTTACTTCCCATCCGTCCTCTCCTACGCCGTGGCTTCCGACTTCAGCTTGATGCCGATCGATTTCTTCGGACCCTTGCGGGTGCGCGCATTGGTTTTCGTCCGTTGCCCGCGAAGCGGCAGCCCCTTGCGATGCCGCAGCCCCCGGTAGCTCCCGATATCCATCAGCCGCTTGATGTTCATCGATACTTCTTTGCGGAGATCGCCTTCCACTTTATAATCCCGTTCGATGGTTTCCCGGAGCAGGACGATCTCGTCTTCCTTGAGGTCCTTCACGCGTTTATCCGGGCTCACCCCCGTCGTTTTAAGTATTCTTATCGAAGTCGAACGGCCGATTCCATAAATGTAGGTTAAACCGATCACGACTTTTTTGTCTCTGGGAAGATCCACTCCCGCAATTCTGGCCACATTGCCTCCTTTAAATCACCCGCCCGGACGCGGACCCGCACCGGAAACGGCCTGATTTTCTTTCACCCTATCCTTGACGCTGCTTGTGCCGGCGATTGGTGCAAATCACACGAACCACGCCCTTGCGGCGAATGACCTTGCATTTTGCACAGATCGCTTTGACTGAAGATCTCACCTTCATCGCTACACCGTTTGCTTAGGTATAAGGACCGCAGGCCGGGCCCGCGGGTATCTATTTGAACCGGTACGTGATTCTTCCGCGCGTCAGATCGTACGGCGAAAGCTCCACCGTCACCTTATCGCCCGGAAGAATCTTGATGAAGTGCATTCTCATCTTTCCGGAGATATGCGCCAAGACCCGGTGTCCGTTCTCCAGTTCCACTCGAAACATCGCATTGGGGAGGGTCTCCACAATCGTTCCCTGAACCTCAACCACGTCTTCCTTGGACATTCCTGTTCAGGCTCTCCCGTGATCGTTCGATGTTAATATCACCGGTCCGGCTTCGACAATGGCCACCGTATGCTCAAAATGAGCAGAAAGACTGCGGTCCTGTGTCACGGCCGTCCAGTGATCGCTCAGAATGCGAACACCCTCTTTTCCCATATTGACCATCGGTTCGATCGCCAAAACCATTCCTTCCTTAAGCCGGGGGCCCTGGCCGGGCTTGCCGAAATTAGGCAACTGGGGCTCCTCATGGAGCGACTGACCGATTCCGTGTCCAACAAAATCCTTCACAACCGAGTAACCGGCCGCTTCGACGTGCGTTTGAACGGCGTTGGAAATATCGGACAACCTGTTTCCGACCTTCATCTGTTCGATCCCCAAATACAGCGACTCCTCCGTCACCCGAATCAATCGTTGAGCGTCCGGCTCGATGTCGCCGACCGGCACCGTAACAGCCGCATCGCCGTAATAACCGTCGACAATGGCTCCGAGATCCAGCCCGATGATGTCTCCGGGCTGAAGTACCCGTTTGGAAGGAATCCCGTGTACGATTTCATCATTGACCGATGCGCAAAGGGTTGCCGGAAACCCCCGGTATCCCTTGAATGCCGGGCGACCTCCGCGTTTCCGAATCCCTTCCTCGGCCGTCCGATCCAGTTCCAGCGTCGTCACTCCGGGTTTCACTTGCGTCTTCAACTCCCGCAAAACCTCCGCCACGATTCGCCCTGCTTTTTCGATCTTGCGAACTTCCTCCGGCGATTTCAAAATAATCATGGTTATTGTAGGGGCTCACGTCGCCCCCTCCACCGGCCAAGCCGGATGGAGCCTCTCTCATTCGCTTCCGTTCGCTGGACGCTTATCCGACGGCTGCGGCGACCTTTCGATAGACCGTTTCGGGCGTTCCCGATCCGTCAATCCGCGCGAGGATCCCCTCGTCCTCGTAAAACCGGATGAGCGGCGACGTCTGCGATCGATAAACCTCCAGACGGCTGCGGATCGTCCCCGGCTGGTCATCGCTCCGCTGGATCAGCTTGCCGCCGCACCGGTCGCACCGATCCGGTTTCAGAGAGGGGCTGAATTCCAGATGATACACCGCCTGGCAATCCGGACAACTCCGTCGGCCCGACAAGCGTCGGATCAATTCCTCGTCCGACAATTCAAAATTCAGAACCCGGTCGATATTCAACTGGTCCTGACGGAGCATGGAAGCGAGGGCCCGGGCTTGCGGCACGGTTCTTGGAAAACCGTCCAGGATAAATCCTTCCCGGGCATCCGCCTCTTTCAACCGCTCCCGGATAATGCCGATCACCACTTCATCGGGAACCAGTTTCCCGCTGTCCATAAATGATTGGGCTTGAAGGCCCAGGGATGTTTTATTCTTCACCGCTTCGCGAAGAATATCCCCTGTTGAGATCTTCGGAATGCTACGCTGGACCGACAGCCGCTGGGCTTGCGTCCCCTTTCCCACACCCGGCGGACCCAGAAAAATCAGCCGCACGATGCACCTCGCCTATCCGGCCCTTCCCCTCAACCGGCCCTTGGACAGAAACCCTTCATAATGCCGGGTCAACATATGGGACTCGATCTGCTGTGCGGTGTCCAGACCCACGCCGATCACGATCAACAGCGACGTTCCGCCGAAGAAGAACGGCACCCCCATTTTATATATCAAAATTTCCGGTATGACGCAGACGGCCGCCAGATAAATCGCCCCGACAAACGTGATCCGGGTCAGGACCTGATAAATGTAGTCGGAGGTTCGCTGACCCGGCCGAATCCCGGGTATGAATCCTCCGTACTTTTTCATGTTATCGGCCATATCCACCGGATTCAATACCACCGCCGTATAAAAAAAGCAGAAGAAGACGATCATCCCCACGTACAAAAAGGTATAGAGTATCGATCCCGGAGCAAGTTGACGGGAAATGTCATGGACCCATGGAATTTGTATGAATCCCGTGATCGTGGCCGGAAAAGCGATGATCGAGGATGCAAAGATCGGCGGGATTACGCCCGCGGTATTGATTTTCAACGGAATATGCGTGCTCTGTCCGCCATAGACCCGTCTGCCGACGACACGTTTCGCGTATTGAACCGGAATTTTCCGGCGGGCGCTTTCCAGAAACACGATCGCCGACACGACCGCAACCATCAAAGCGGCCAGAACGATCAGGAAAAACAGGTTCAACTGTCCCGTATCGTAGAGTCGATAGGTGTTGATCACGGCCGACGGCATTCGAGCCACGATGCCCGAAAAGATAATCAACGAGATCCCGTTCCCGATTCCCCGCTCGGTAATTTGTTCGCCCAACCACATCAGGAAGGCCGTCCCGGCCGTCAGGGTGATCATCGTCATGATGCGAAAGGCAAAGCCCGGGTGCTGGACAAAAGATCCGTTGTTCATTCCCTCGAGACCGACCGAAATGCCGAAGGACTGGATTAACGAAATAACCACCGTCCCGTAGCGGGTATATTGAATGATTTTCTTGCGCCCCCGCTCGCCTTCCTTGGCCAGCTTCGAAAGCGTCGGAATGACGACGGTCAACAGCTGAAGGATAATGGACGCGCTGATGTACGGCATGATCCCCAGCGCAAAAATGGTCAGCCGGGATAACGCCCCGCCTGAAAAAATGTCCAAAAATCCGAGCAGCGCCCCGCCTTGAGCCGCCAGAAATTCGGCGAGAGCCTCGTTGTTGATCCCCGGCGTCGGGATATGCGCCCCGATCCGGTAGACGGCCAGCATTCCCAACGTGAACAGAATCCGATGCCGAAGCTCCGGAATGCGAAAAATGTTCTGAAGATTGATGATAAAACGTTCAAACAACTTTGCCGCTCCTCTAGTCCTACCGGGCCTTCACGGACAGATCGGGTTTCCCAGAAGCCTTCCGGATCGTTTCGGCCTTCCCACCGGCTTTCTGGATTTTCTCCAACGCGGATCGGCTGAATTGGTGGGCTTGGATCGAGAGCGGTTTGGTCAGCTCTCCTTGACCCAGGACTTTTACGGCGGTCGCGGATCGACGGACCAGCCCGGCTTCTTTTAACTGTTCCGGTGTAACGATCGACTTTCCGTTGAACCGGTTCAAACTCTCCAGGTTGACCACCGAGGCCTCGTCCCGAAAACGGTTTTTAAAACCGCGTTTGGGAATACGTCGGATCAAAGGCATCTGGCCGCCTTCAAACCCGGGTCCCTTGCCACCGCCGCCGCTGCGGGCAAGCCCCCCCTTATGCCCCTTCGTGGATGTCTTTCCGTGTCCCGATCCGATCCCCCGTCCGATTCGCTTCTCTTTCTTCCGGGATCCTTTTTGCGGTTTCAATTCATGAAGCCTCATGGACTACACCTCTTTCACATCGAGCAAGTGGCAAACTTGCGCGACCATACCCCGGGTCTGCGGGGTGTCCGGCCGAATAACCGTATGACGGATACGTCGAAGCCCAAGGGACCGGACCACGACCCGTTGTTTACGGGGGTATCCGATGACGCTTCGTCGCAAGGTGATGGCCAGATTACGCGGCCGGTTTGCCGACATATCCCGCCTCCTCCACCTGATCCGAACGACGCATTCTCTGGATCTCTTCCGGCGCCTGGAGTGCTTGAAGTCCGTTCAGCGTGGCCTTGACCACGTTGTAGGGGTTGCCGCTGCCCAAGGACTTGCTGACCACATTTTGAATTCCGCAAACCTCCATCACGGCCCGCACGGCCCCGCCGGCGATCACCCCGACGCCTTCCGCGCCCGGTTTCAACAGCACATCTTCGGCGCCGTAATGCCCCGTAACGGCATACGGAATTGTGGTATTCTTTAGAGGGACCTTCATCAAATCTTTTTTGGCCCGTTCAACGGCTTTCCGTATGGCATCCGGGACCTCCGCAGCCTTCCCTTTGCCCATTCCGACCCAGCCGTGTCCGTCTCCCACCACGACCAGCGCGCTGAAGCTGAATCGCTTGCCGCCTTTAACCACTTTAGCGACGCGGTTGATAAAGACCACCTTGTCTTTCAGCGCCAGATCATTAGGATTGACTTTCACCGAATTCTACTCCTTCGTGATAACAACCAAGACACCGTGTTGGCTGCCGCCCGATATGGGTTTTGGATCACCGGTCTCAAAAGATCAGACCCCCCTGACGCGCCGCGTCCGCCAGGGCTTTCACACGACCGTGAAACAGATATCCGCCCCGATCAAAGACAACCGTTTTGATGTTTTTAGCCAACGCCCGTTTTGCAACCAACTGACCCACGACTTCGGCCGCTTTCTTGTTATTGCCCCGCGCTGCGCTCTTTTTGCATTCAGGATCCAGAGTCGACGCCGCAATCAGCGTTTTCCCCGCCGCATCATCAATGATCTGGGCGTAGATGTGAAGATTGCTGCGAAAGACCACAAGCCGCGGGCGCTGGGGCAGACCGAAGACCGTTTTCCGCACCCGTCGGTGGCGGCGCATTCGGGATTCGACTTTTAATTGTACGTTCAGCATCGCCCGACTTCTCCGTTAACTTCCTACTTGCTGGTTTTCCCTTCTTTCCGCTCGATCACTTCGCCGGCATATTTGATGCCTTTGCCTTTGTAGGGCTCCGGCAGCTTCAAGTCCCGGATTTCGGCCGCCACCTGACCGACGAGGTATTTGTCCGCTCCCTTGATCGTGATCAGGGTCTGCTTGTCCACCGTGGCCTCGATTCCCGTGGGCAGTGCAAACACGGTGGGATGAGAAAATCCCAGGGCCAGCGTCAGGTTCCGGCCTTGGACCTGGGCGCGGAAACCGACGCCGCTGATCTCCAGCGACTTCTGGTAACCTTGGGAAACACCGATCACCATGTTATTAAGATCGCTGCGGAACAGGCCGTGCTTGGCCCGGTGCAGTCGATCGTCGTCCCGTCGCGTGACAACGACACGGCCGTCTTCCACCGTTACGCCGATCCCCATTTCCATGCCGCGGGTCAGTTCCCCCTTCGGGCCTTTGATACGGACCCCTTTTTCTTCCACTTTGACCTGCACGCCGGACGGAACCAAAATCGGCTTCTTACCCACTCGCGACATCGTCGTTCACCCTGGTTTGATCAATCACCAAATGTAACAGATCACTTCTCCGCCGACCTGGCGTTTTCTCGATTCACGGTCGGTCATCATGCCCTGCGTCGTAGACATCACGGCCGTTCCCAAGCCCCCCCGCACTTTGGGAATGCCGTCCTTATCCACATAGACCCGCCGGCCGGGGCGACTGATTCTTCGCATCCCGTTGATGATCGAAACGTCTTTCGCGTATTTCAGCTTGATCCGAAGCACCGGGTGCCGGCCTTCCGACACCGTTTCGATGCCTCGAATATACCCCTCCTCCGCCAAGAGACGGGCGATGTTTTGCTTGAGCTTTGAAGCCGGGATGTCTACCGACTCGTATTTGCGCTGGATGGCATTACGCATCCGGTTCAACATATCCGAAATGGGATCGGTCATCATCGACGAAAAATTCCTCCTACCAACTGGACTTGATCACGCCCGGGATATCCCCCCGAAGGCTGAGATTGCGGAAACAGATCCGGCACATGCGGAACTTTCGCAAAAACCCCCGGGAACGCCCGCAGACGGGACAACGATTGTACTTGCGGACCGCGAATTTCGGTTCCGCCTGAGATTTCAGAATAAGCGATTTTTTGGCCACGCACCTCTCCCCATGATTTTAAGTTCGAAACGGCAGTCCCAATAACCCCAACAGGGCCTTGCCTTCGTCATTGGACTTGGCCGTGGTCGCGATCGCGATATCCATGCCGTGCGTGGCCACGACGTCGTCATATTTGATCTCGGGAAAGAGAAGCTGCTCCTTCAGGCCCAAGCTGTAATTTCCACGGCCGTCGAACGATTTCGGCGACACCCCTTTAAAATCGCGGATCCGGGGAAGGGCCACGTTGAAAAAGCGGTCCAAAAATTCGTACATGCGACCGCCGCGAAGGGTGACCTTGCAGCCGATCGCCATCCCTTGCCGCAGCTTGAATCCCGAGATGGACTTCTTCGCCCGGGTTACAACCGGCTTCTGGCCCGTAATGAGGGTGATCTCGTTGACGGCGGCCTCCAGGAGTTTCGCGTTTTGAATGGCCTCCCCCATTCCGACGTTGATCACGACTTTCTCAAGACGAGGAACCTGCATCGAATTTTTATAGGAGAACTGCTTCATCAACTCAGGAACGACGCTGTCCCGGTATCGTTCCTTCAGACGGGGCAGGACGGCTGCTTCGCGGGCCGGTTTTTCTTTGTCCTTGGCTTTCTCCCGGGTTTCGGTTTTGGGCGCCTTTTCCTGCTTGGTTTTCTCTTTGGCTTTCGCCATCCCTTCCTCCTGATCCGATTCGTCTTCGGTTGATCTCTTGCTCGTTGTGTTTCATCCGCCCGCGGGAAAACGGGCCGGACATCTACCCGCGGTCGATGACTTCACCGCATTTCTTGCAGTATCTGAGTTTTTGACCGTCTTCAAGCAGACGCATGCCGATCCGCGCCGTTTTTCCGCAGTTTTGGCAGACGACCATGACGTTCGACAACTGAATCGGCCCTTCCTTCTCAATGATCCCGCCCTGGCGGTGCTGCTGGCTCGGTTTCATATGCCGTTTGATGATATTCAGTTTCTCCACAAGAACGCGGTGCTTTGAACGATCCACCTCCAGAACTTTGCCCGACTTTCCTTTATCCTTCCCCGTCATGATCATCACGGTGTCCCCTTTTCGGACACGGAATTTCGGACGGTCGGATTGCAGCACGCTCATCATGACTCCCATGATCAAAGCACCTCCGGCGCGAGTGAGATGATTTTCATGAATTTCTTGCCCCGGAGTTCCCGGGCGACCGGACCGAAGATCCGGGTCCCGATCGGTTCACCCTGGGCATTGATCAGGACCGCGGCGTTCCGATCGAAACGGATGTATGAACCATCCTCTCTTCGGATCTCCTTGACCGTCCTGACAACGACGGCCTTCGCCACATCGCCTTTTTTGACCGCGGCTTGGGGAATGGCTTCCTTGACGGCCACGGTGATCACGTCGCCGACCGTCGCGTACCGCCTCCCCGACCCGCCCATGACGTGGAAACACATGACTTTCTTGGCCCCGGAGTTATCGGCCACATCCAACATGGTATAATCTTGAATCATTCGACTGCCTCACTCCAACAACGACGTTAGGACAACGCGGCCGGGTTCTGCACCTCGGCGGGGGAGACGCCCTGAGAGCGCTGAACAATTTCAACAACCCGCCAGTGCTTCTCTTTGCTGATCGGTCGACTCTCCAGAATCTTCACCGTATCTCCAATATGACACTCGTTCTGCTCATCGTGAGCCTTCAGCTTGGTGGTTTTTCTCACCACCTTTTTGTAAGTCGGATGAAGGAAGACTCGTTCGATCATCACCACCACGGTCTTGTTCATCCGGTGGCTGATGACCTCGC
This sequence comes from Nitrospiria bacterium, assembly GCA_035517655.1. Lineage (NCBI taxonomy): Bacteria > Pseudomonadati > Nitrospirota > Nitrospiria > Nitrospiria bacterium. The sequence goes on from DATIYJ010000070.1 coordinate 27,431, forward strand.
CGATAAAAGTCCGGCGCCGTTTTTTCAGGCCTGCTTCTGCCGACATAGTCAACGTCCTTTCATCATGCTGCCGTTTTAGACGCCGCGGACCGCTTTTCACAAACCACGGTCTGGATCCGCGCGATTTCGCGACGCGCGTTCTTGATCTGCTGCGGATTTTCGATCCGGCCGCTTAACAACTGGTATCGCAGATTGAAAAGCTCCTTGCGAAGCTCCTTTTCCTTCAGGTTCAACTCGTCGATCGTCAGGTTTCGCATTTCCTGAAGTTCCATCAGACTTTCCCCCGCGCGATCAATTGCGTGGCCACCGGGAGTTTATACGCGGCCAACCGGAAAGCTTCTTCGGCCACCTCCCGGGTCACGCCGTCCATCTCATAAATGATCCGACCCGGCCGAACGGAAGCCACCCACAACTCCGGATTTCCTTTTCCTTTTCCCATTCGGGTCTCGGCCGGCTTCTTCGTTATCGGCTTGTCGGGAAACACCCGGATCCAAATTTTTCCTCCCCGCTTAACAAACCGGGTCATGGCAATACGCGCGGCTTCCAATTGACGCGCCGTGAGCCAGGCCGGTGCCAGAACCTTCAACCCGAACTCTCCAAACGACAGCTCGGACCCCCGATAGGCCTTTCCGAACCGTCGGCCCTTATGCATCTTCCTGAATTTTACTTTCTTGGGACTCAGCATCAGCGTCGCTCCGATGACATTTCCAGCCGTCCTTCCTGTTTGTCCGGAAGCGTCGGAATCATTTCGCCCTTGTAAATCAAAACTTTTACCCCGATCTGTCCGAAGGCGGTACGGGCTTCAGCCAGTCCGAAATCAATATCGGCCCGCAAGGTGTGCAGGGGCACACGGCCCTCACGATACCATTCCGTCCTGGCGATTTCGGAACCGCCCAGCCTCCCCGCGCAGGTGATCTTGATTCCCTGAGCCCCCAACCGCAGCGCCGCCTGGACGCTTTTTTTCATGGCGCGCCGGAAGGCCACTCTTTTTTCCAATTGAACCGCAATGTTTTCGGCCACCAGTTGGGCGTCGATTTCGGGCTTGCGAATCTCTTTGATGTTGATGTAGACCTGCCGTCCCGTCTTGGTTTCCAATTCGGATTTCAGCTTGTCCACCTCGGCCCCTTTGCGTCCGATAATAATGCCGGGGCGCGCCGTATGGATATTGATCTTGGCCTGATTGCCGGACCGCTCGATCTCGATCTTGGAAACACCGGCATGGGCCAGTTTCTCTTTGACCATTTTCCTGATCTTGAGATCCTCATGCAGCAGTTTGGCATAATCCTTTTCGGCGTACCAGCGCGAATTCCAGGTCTTGATAAATCCCAGACGATAACCGATCGGATGAACCTTCTGTCCCACGTCTTCCTCGCTTCTGATGATTAGGGGCTTGCTCGCCTTGCCGGCCGAGCGGTTATTTCGCCACCGCCTGTTTCGGCTTCTTCGCCGGTCCGGCTCCCGGATTCCCTGCGCCGGCGACCCGGGATTCGACCACCACCGTGATGTGGCTGGTTCTCTTCTTGATCGGGTTGGCCCGTCCCATGGAACGCGCATTAAATCGCTTGAGGATCGGGCCTCCGTCCACGTAGACCCGGCTCACCCAAAGATCGTCCGGATCGCCGATTTCCAGATTTTCCGCGTTGGCCACGGCCGATTTGAGTACTTTTTCCACCACCCGCGAAGCGGCCCGCGGGGTGAACTTCAAAATGTTGAGCGCCTCCGCCACCTGCTGGCCGCGAATCAGGTCGATGACCATTCTCGCCTTGCGCGGGGCCACCCTCACAAATTTCAAGATTGCTTTTGCTTCCGTCGCCATAAATGCTCACCCGATCACGAATCAATGCCTCCGGCCGGAGAACCGACCGGAGGACCCCGGCCCTATTTTAACGCCGTCGCTTTTTCCGTTCTCGCCTGTCCGTGTCCTTTAAAGAAACGCGTAGGCGCAAATTCCCCCAATTTGTGCCCGACCATGTTTTCGGTCACATAAACCGGAATAAATTTTTTGCCGTTATGAACAGCCATCGTGTGCCCGATCATCTCCGGCACGATGGTCGACCGCCGGGCCCAGGTCTTGATGATCTTCTTATCGTTGGCCTCGTTTAAACCCGCGATCTTTTCCATCAGCTTCGGATCGATAAAAGGACCTTTTTTAACCGATCTCGGCACAGGCCTTCTCCTTTAATTACGTCGTTTGATGATAAATTGATTCGTGTCTTTTCGTTTTCGTGTCTTGTAACCTTTGGTGGGCATTCCCCAGGGTGAAACGGGATGGGGGTTGCCCTGCCCGGATTTTCCTTCTCCCCCGCCGTGCGGATGGTCCACCGGATTCATGGCCAGTCCTCGAACAATCGGCCGCCGGCCCATCCAGCGCTTCCGACCCGCTTTTCCGATCGAGATGTTCTCGTGGTCAAGATTGCCCACCTGCCCGACGGTGGCCAGGCAACGGCCGTGAATTCTCCGCAACTCGCCGGACCCCAATCGGACCTGCACATAGTCCGCCTCCCGGCCCATGATCTGTGCGAACGCTCCGGCGCTGCGGGCCAGCTGCGCGCCTTTGCCGGGTTTCAGCTCAAGATTATGGACCTGCGTGCCGATCGGAATCACTCCGAGAGGGAGCGCGTTCCCGGGTTTAATTTCGGCGTCGTTGCTTGACAGAACTCGATCGCCGACGCCGATCCCGACCGGGGCAATGATGTACCGTTTTTCGCCATCCGCATATTGCAGCAGGGCGATTCGAGACGAGCGATTGGGATCGTACTCAATCGCGATTACCTTGGCCGGGATGTTAAATTTATCCCGTTTAAAATCGATGATGCGATAGGCCCGCTTATGGCCGCCCCCTCGGTGGCGAACGGTCATCTTTCCGCCATTGTTCCTCCCTCCGGACGGAACCCTGAACGTCACAAGACGCTTCTCGGGCTCGGTCTTCGTAATCTCGTCGAACGTAAAACCGGTCATGGCCCGACGGCCCGGAGAGGTCGGCTTATACTGCTTAATAGGCATCGTCGTTTCCTAATTCATCAGGGGGCCGTTGATTTTCTAGACCCCTTCAAAGAGTTCGAGTTTTTCGCCTTTTTTGAGCGTCAGGATGGCTTTTTTAAGGTCCGGCCTTTTTCCCTCGAAACGGCCCAAACGCTTTAGTTTGCCCTTGCTATTAATGATACGGACCGAATCAATCTTGACCTTCAAAGCCTCTTCGGCGGCCCGCTTGATCTCGATTTTATTGGATCGAGGATGGACAAGAAAGCAGACCTTGTTCTGGCTCTCCTTGAGCCCGGTCATCTTCTCGGTCAACAGCGGACGGATAAGAATCTGGTGCGGGTCCCGGGTCATGACCAAACCTCCTGGAGCCGGGACAGCGCATCCTGCGGAATCACCAAATGCTTTGCGCAGACCAGATCGTAGACATTCAATCCTTGAACCGGCAACAATTTCACCGACGGAATATTCCGGACCGCTCGGGCCAGTTTCTCATCGGTGTTTGACGACACAATAACGGTCCGGCCGCTGGCCTCGAGCTTTTTCAGTACCAAGGCCATCTGTTTGGTTTTGGCCTCGCTCAATTCCAGCCGCTCGACCACGAGAATAGCCCCGTCCTTCAGCTTGGCCGTCAGGATTCCCCGCAAGGCCGCACGATATTTTTTTCTGGGAAAGGCATATCCGTAATCCCGCGGCGTCGGACCGAAGGTCGTCCCTCCACCCCGCCAGATCGGGGAACGACTGGAACCCGCCCGGGCCCGTCCCGTTCCCTTTTGGCGCCAAGGCTTTTTTCCACCGCCGCTGACCAGCCCCCGCGTCTTCGTTGCGGCCGTGCCCTGACGCATGGCGGCCCGTTGCATCACCACCGCCTCATGAATCAGCGGCCTGTTGACCTCGGCTCCGAAGAGTTGATCGCTCAGGTCAACCGTGCCGATCTTTTCCTTGTTCAAATTCACCACATCGACGGTCGGCATGTTTTTCGTCATCCTGTTGGCTACTTGCGATTCGTCCTTCGGATCAGGACGAGGGCCCCCCGATAACCGGGAATCGCCCCTTTCACAAAAAGCAGGTTTTCGTCTTTTCGCACTTCAACCACTTCGAGTCCCTGGACCGTCACTTGTTCGGCTCCCATATGCGCCGGGAGCCTTTTGTTTTTTCGAACGCGGGAAGGCCAGGAACTGCTGCCGATCGAACCGGGCTGCCGGTGAAACATCGATCCGTGCGTTTCGGGTCCCCCGGCAAAATGGTGGAGTTTAACGACGCCGGCGAATCCCTTGCCCTTTGAAATGCCGGTCACGTCGACAATCTCGCCTTTTTGGAATTGATCCGCACCGACCACCGCGCCGATTTCAAGCGCCTTAAGATCTCCCTTGAATTCACGCAGATGTTTGGCGAACGGAACATTCGCTTTCTTAAAATGGCCGCGCTCCGCTTTCGTCAATTTCTTTTCGGCGATTTCCTGAAACGAAAGCTGGACCGCTTCATATCCATCGCGTTCCTTCGTCTTCTTTTGCACGACGCGGCACGGCCCGGCCACGATCACGGTCACCGGCACCATCTTGCCGTTCTCGATGTAAACCTGGCTCATTCCCAATTTCTGCCCTATCAATCCCTGAACCGTCATGGTCATTTCCCAATCGTAAGAAGGATCGCCCGCGCCTACGTCTTGATCTCGACATCGACACCGGCGGACAAGTTCAACTTCATCAAGGCGTCCATGGTATCCTGAGTCGGCTCCAGGATGTCGATCAACCGCTTGTGCGTCCGTATTTCAAACTGCTCACGCGATTTTTTATCGACGTGAGGCGACCGCAGCACCGTAAATTTGTTGATCACCGTCGGCAACGGAATCGGCCCGGAAATCTTGGCACCGGTCCGCTTCACCGTTTCCACGATTTCAATGACGGATTGGTCCAAGACGCGGTAATCGTACCCTTTGAGTCGTATTCGAATTCGCTGATCCACCATGGACTAATCCTTTTTACGCGATGACTTCACTGATGACGCCGGCGCCGACGGTCCGTCCGCCTTCCCGGATGGCAAACCGCAACTCCTTCTCCATCGCGATCGGCGTGATCAACTCCACATCCATTCGCACATTGTCCCCCGGCATCACCATCTCCACGCCCTTCCCCAACGCC
>DATIYJ010000071.1 GCA_035517655.1 Nitrospiria bacterium
GCGGGATGCATCCCGCCCCTACAATGCATATCATCCATGAAATTCAACCCCGACATTCACCACCGACGTTCCGTTCGATTAAAGGGATTCGATTACGCCCGGCCAGGCGCGTATTTTGTGACGATATGCACGTACAAGAAAGAAATGTATTTTGAGGATTCACGATTAGCGCAAATTGCCCGGCTGGTTTGGGACACGATTCCTGACCACCATCCTATCGTTCGGATAGATGAATTTGTGGTAATGCCAAACCATGTCCACGGGATAATATGGTTGTCCGATGGACGTAGGGGCAGGATCTATCCTGCCCAAATAACACCAACAGGCCAGGACCCCGTGTATGACGCAGTGAACCTGGGCGGGACGCATCCCGCCCCTACAAAAATTAAACGGACATCCCTACCTGTGGTCGTTCAGAATTTCAAGGCGGAAGTAACACGGCAGATAAGAAACAGAACACGGACATACTTTGCCTGGCAACGCAACTACCACGAGCATGTTGTCCGTACCGAGGACGAATTAAATCGAATACGACAGTATATCCGTGACAATCCATTGAACTGGGAAACAGACGAGGAAAATCCGAACAGTAAAACAGACGTGTAAGGGCCATTCATGAATTGCCCCTACCATCAATGTTTACGTAGGGGCGCCATGCATGGCGCCCTAAAAACCGGGTGGAATGCATCCCGCCCCTACCTATGCAGGACCGGGTTTGTCTGGCTTCGCCGGGCCGGCGGCCTGCCCGTCCGACAGGCGGGCCTTCTCGACGGCCAGTCGGTAGAGCTTCTCGTATTCCCGGGCCGAGCGGTCCCAGGAGAAGTCGGCCGCCATTCCGGCCCGCATCATCCGGTACCAGAGATCCTTTTCCCGGAACAGTTTGAGGGCCAGCCGCACCGTGGTGAGGAGCGCGTGCGAATTCGCCGCCTCGAACACGAACCCGTCCGCCTTTCCCTCCGATAGGTTCGACGGCGTCGCGTCGACGACGGTGTCGGCCAGACCGCCGGTCTTCCGCACCAGGGGAACCGTGCCGTACCGCAGGCTGTACATCTGGTTCAGCCCGCAGGGTTCATACCGGGAGGGCATGAGAAACAGGTCCGACCCGGCCTCGATCCGGTGGGCCAGGGGCTCGTCAAAAGCAAGATGCACCGATAGCTTTTCGGGATGCCGGCGCATCGCCTGCTTGAGCGCCTGCTGAATCTCCGGCTCGCCGGAACCGAGGACGACGAGCTGGAGATTGATCTGCATCAATTCCTCCAGCACCTCGAGCACCAGGTCCATTCCCTTCTGAGACGCGAGACGGGTGATCATCCCGATCAGCGGAACGTCCTTCACGGGCAGACGACATTCCTTTTGCAGCGCTTCCTTGCAGATCCGTTTCCCCTTCAGGTTCCGGACGTCGTAGGTTTGAGGGAGATGCGCGTCATGGCTCGGATCCCATTCCCGGTCATCCACGCCGTTGACGATTCCGAAGAGGTCCGACCGGCGGCCCTGGAGCACCCCTTCCAGACCGCAGCCGAACTCGGGCGTCTGGATTTCCCGGCTGTAGGTGGGGCTGACCGTGTTGAGGACGTCGGCAAACAACAGCCCCGCCTTCATCGGGTTCACCTGGCCGTAGAACTCCAGCGTGTCGGGCGTGAAATATTTGGCGGGAAGGCCCAGCCGGCCGAACTCGCCGCCGGGAGACAGCCCCTGGTAGCCGAGGTTGTGGATCGTGAACAGCGCGCCGGTTTTCCGGTAAAGCGGATCGGAGAGATAAAAGACGCGCCGGTAGACGAAGAGCAGCGCCGTCTGCCAGTCGTTGCCGTGCAGAACGTCGGGCGGCCAGTTCAGCCGCTTCGGGACTTCCAGCACGGCCCGGCCAAAGGCCGCGAAGCGTTCCAAATTGTCGGGATAGTCCTTCCCCTTTTCCTGGTACAGCCCCGCTCGTCCGAACAGACCCTCGTGCGATAGGAACAAAACCTCGACGGGGTTCTCGGGCAAACCGGCGGCCCAAAGCATGAAGGGATAGTCCTTCCCCGCCAGCCGGACCGTGAACCCGCCGCGGGATCGAAGTTCCCACCGTTTTTCATCCACCGAGGCATAACGGGGCATGACGACCTTGACCTCGTGCCCCGACCGGGCCAGCGCCGCCGGAAGCGCGCCGGCCACGTCGGCCAGGCCGCCGGTCTTGGCAAAGGGGACGACCTCCGATGCGGCATAGAGGATCCGCACTATTCCTCCAAGTCCAGTTCCCGAAGGAATTTCGCGGCCTCTTCCGGCGGGGTCGGGTTGATGTAGAAACCCGTCCCCCGCTCGAAGCCCGCCAGGTGAGTCAAGCGGGGCATGATCTCCATGTGCCAGTGATAGTAATCCTCGTCGTGATACGATTGATTGAACGGCGCGCTGTGAATGATGAAATTGTACGGAGGCGTGTTCAGGGCCTTGTTCTGACGCTTCAAGGCATCGCCCAGGATCCGTGAGAGCGCTTCGAAATCGTTCTTCTGTGGATCCTCAAAATACGGGTTGTGGATTTTGGGCAGGATCCAGTTCTCGAAAGGAAAGCGGGCGGCGTACGGAGCGATGCAGACATATTGGTCGTTCTCGCTGACCAGACGGACCTTGGAAGCCAGCTCCTGCCGGATGATGTCGCAAAAGATGCAGCGCTCCTTGAAGTCGTAGTACTCCTTCGCCCCCCGCAGCTCTTCGATCACGTTTCGGGGAACGATGGGCAGCGCGATGAGCTGGGAATGGCTGTGCTCGACGCTGGCCCCGGCCGATTCGCCGTAGTTCTTGAACAGCAGGATGAACCGGAACCGCTTGTCCCGCTTTAAGTCCAGGGTCCGGTCGCGAAAGCTCCAGAGGACGTCCTCGACCTGCTTGGCCGTCAGGGTGGCCAGGGTCTGTTTGTGATCCGGGGACTCGATGATCACCTCGTGCGCCCCCACCCCGTTCATCTTGTCGTAAATCCCTTCGCCCTCACGATTCAGTCCGCCTTCGATGCGAAGGGCCGGAAACTTGTTCGGAATGACCCGGACCCTCCATCCGGGACTGTTCGGCTTCGAGCCCTCCGGGCGGTAGGCCAGGATCTCGGGAGGCGTCTTGTCCTCGTTGCCGGAACAGAAGGCGCAGAAGCGGGGCTCGACTCCCGCCGCGGGGGCCGCGGGGCGATAGTCGTTGGATCGTTTGCCGCGTTCGGTGGCGATGATCACCCACCGGCCGACAATCGGGTCTTTTCTCAGTTCAGGCATGTCGGTGAACTCCTTGGGTTTGCGTCCCGGTCTTTCATGATGGACGACGCGGGTCGGGACTCTCCCGACCGTCGACGACTTCGTTCATCGGTCGACGATCTCCAACTGGATGCGCCCTGTCCGACCGTCCCGCAACAGAGCCGAAAGCGGCCAGAATCCGACGACGCAGGAGCCCTGGTAGTTGGATTCCATCCCCTCCTCCGACTGCGAGATCGTCTCGACCGGAAACCGCCACACACGCGCCGCCGGCGTGAACCCGAGCCGGATCTCGATCCCCTGCCATTCATCCACCAGGTGGACCTCCGACACCTCCTCGACGACGCCCGCGCTGCGAAGTTGCGTCTCCTCCACGATCTTTCCGGGAAAGCGGTAATACCGCTTCGGATCGGACCCGGCCAGCAGCGTCAGGTTCAGCTCGACGCCCCAAAAGAAATCACCGGGAGGAACATGGATTGTAGGGGCGGCCCCCCGTGGCCGCCCGGATGATCTTGGATCGTGAAAACCATAGTTCACCTCAAGCCGGGCCTCGGACGCCCAAAGCGTGTACTCTTTTCGGACGGCCAGGGACAGATCGCCCGCCGTCCCGTCGCGGTGGAACGAGACAAGCGCCTTCTCTTCGTCGGCCTCCGTGCGGACCGTGTCATAGGGCTGATCCGAAAACCCGCCGAGATCCTCGTATTGGGAGGCTTCAAAGCGGGCCGGCGTCGTGTCGGACCGGATGAGATGGTCGCGGAAGGACCATCGGGGATAGCGATCATACACCGGCTTCCGGTTCGCGGCCGAGGCTTTCACGACGGCGAGATCGTGGATGGACGGGATGCCGTCGGCCGACGGGGCGGCGGCCCCGGCCGGCGTCTTCAGTTTTTGGTGATAGGCCTCCGGCCGGCGCATGGGCAGATGCGTCAGGCAGACGGCCTTCGGGCGGTAATCGATCTCGATCGCCGTGGCGCCGTCCGCGGGCTTGAGATAAAGATTCATCCGGGATGTTTCCGCCAGGATCTCCGGATGTCCGTCCCGGTCCAGGTCCGTCTCGGTCAGACGGACGCGCGTCGCGCCCGGACGCGCGTCGAGGAGGTTCTCGGCCCGGATCAGGTGCTGATGGACGGCATGGCGCAGGTAATTCAAATAATACCCGCCGAAGAGACCGTGCCAGTAGGCGTCGTTTCCCTGCGCCCGGTAGAGTTCGCCCCGGGCCTCGGCCAGGCGTTTCGGCTCGGGCCGGCCCGGGGTCTCCTTGGAAAAAATCCGGTCGCTCACGTACTGGGCCTTCTTGTGCATCAAATTGATTTCGGGATATTTCACGAGGAAATAATTCCAGAAGCCGCCGCGCAGGAAACCCCGGGCCGCCTCGCCCAGGCCCGCGGCCTCCAGCCGCCGGACAAGGTCCTCCCGTTCCAGGATCGCCTCGGCGGGCAGGGCCCATTCCATCATCTCTTCGTAGGACGCGGTGGGCAGATAGATCCGTCCGGTCGGCGGGTTCCGGCCCAGGTAGTCGCCGAAGGTCGTCGTCGTGATCCAGCCTTGGTTTTGTTCCAGAAGGCCGAAGAAGCGCTTGAGCCAGCCCTGATCGTACACCCAGCGATAGGTCCCCGGCCAGAGGCCGAACTTCTCGCCGTCGTCGGCGTACGTGATCCCGACCGGGCCCCGCCGGCTCAATTGATCCAGATAATCGATCGTCTCCTCCGGCGGACGGAAGGGGATGAGATAGCGCAGCCGCTTGCTGATCGGGAAGATGGAAAGCGGGGTCCCCTCGCGCTCGGTCAGATAATACCCGTGCAGGCTTTCGGGCTTGAGACCGACCGACTGAAAATGGGTGTCGTCCACCAGGGTGTAGGCCACGCCGCTCGCGCCCAGCAGACCGGGAAGCGACGGCTCCCAGACCCGCTCGGTCAGCCAGAGCCCCCGGGCGTCGGCCCCCAGGCGCCGCTTCAGGTAACGGGTCAACATCGCGATCTGTCCCGCCGCGTCCCGGGCCGGGATCGCGGCCAGGATGGGCTCGTAGTATCCGCCGGTCAGGAGCTCCACCCGGCCCTCCTCCACCCGCTTTCGGAGCGCGTCGAGAAATGCAGGCTCGTGCCGCTCCATCCAGTCCAGCAAGGGCCCGCTGAAATGCAGCGAGATCCGGAGGGACGGATGCTCGTCCAGCCGGTCCATGAACGGCCGGTAGCACCGGTCGTGGGCCTCCCGGAACACCTGCTCGAAGTTTCCCACCGGCTGGTGATTGTGCATCCCGAGCAGCAGGGTGATCCGTTTCATCAAACGCTCCACATCACCTGTTCAAAATCCTGGTCGGGCACGTCCAGCGTGAGGTACCCGTTGGGGGGATAGGTCTCGACCACGTTCCCCTGTTCCCTTATCTCGACAATAAAATGATACCGTTTCCCGGGCTTCCAGCCGAGCAAAGCGAAGGGCACGGCCAGTTCGATGATGGGCCCCATCATCAGGGTCGTCACCTCTCCCAGCGGCTCGTAGCGAATTCCGTCGGCGCTTCGGAGCACGGCGAACCGCGGGCGGTCGGAAAAAACGCAGGGGACGATCCATTTAAACTCCTCCGGTCCGTCGAAGAAATGGACCTGGATCTCGCACGGCTTCCGCTGCTCCGGTCCCCAGCCTTCCGCCGGATCGATGCGCAGATAGCACTGCGTCAGATCGAACCCGTAGCGGATCGCCGAAACCAGGCGCTCCGGCCCGAACCGCATGCCGGGCCGCGTCGCGTCGTAGTAACCCGCCCCTTCCCATTCAAAATAGGTGGTGCGTTTTCCGTCCAGGGTCGGATGGATGAAATTCACCGGCCCGGTCGCGTGTTTGGCCGGATGGAGGTGGAGGATGGACCGGGACAGGTATTCCGGAACCTCCTGGCCCAGATGCCGGAAGGCCCCGGCGAGGTGACTGCGGAACAGCCGGTCGAACTCGTCGTCGTGCGCGCTCGCGAAGTCGTCCCCGTACCACCAGAACCAGTCGCTGCCCTCCGCCGCGTAGATCGCCTCCCGCGCCGCCTCGCGACGCGCCGCCGGAACGGCGGCGTCGTTCAGGAGGGGTTCGAGCGCACGGCGCGCGCGGCTCAGGTAGTCCCAGGCCTGGTTCTCCTCTTCGGATCCGATCCAGATGTCGAAATCATGATGGATCCACGAACCGGAATAGAGCCGGCCGATCCGCCGCGTCGGCGGCCGGGATTCGATCGCGTCCGTGAGGCGGACCGTCCGGAAACGGTCGGACCCGGACAGGCGCCCGTACAGCTCGTTCAAAAAATATTTTCCGCTTTCGGGATAGTTCTCCCAGGGATTTTCGCCGTCCAGAATGATCGTCACCAGGGCGCCGGCGGCCTGGTCGGCCGTCGCGTCCTTGATGGCCTGAAACCGCCTGAAAAAGTCGTCGACCGCCGCGCGGGGGTCCATGCCCCCCATCGTAAAGCCGATCAGATTGGACAGATCCTTGTCCCGGAACACGATCGCCAGTTCCCGGCCGCCGGACTCCGCAAGGTAAGGCCGGTAGAGCGCCTCGGCCCGGTCCCGGGTCGGCATCGACTGCAGCAGAACTTCCTCGTCCGTCGCCATCCAGCGGAGGCCGGCCTCGGCCAGCAGCGGGATGATCTCCGGACAGACCGACCCTTCCGACGGCCAGCAGCCCTGCGGCCTCCGTCCGATCCGGCGGGCGTGAAACTCCACCGCCCGCCGGATCTGCTCCCGGGCGTCGTCGGGCGCCTGGAAACGCTCCGGCAGCGTCGCCTGCGGCATGCACCGCCGGGCGATATCGGTGTCGTAGAGCAGCGGAAGGATGGGATGGTAGAACGGACTGGTGGTCAATTCGATCTGACCGGCGGCTTCCAGGTCGCGGTATAGCGGAACGACGCGACGCAGCACGTCCTGCTGGCACCGGATCACCTCGGCCTTATCCTCTTCCGTAAAGTCCCTGCCCTTGCGCCGGAGTTCCTTTAGAACCGGCGATCCCTCGACGGCCTTGAACCCGAACCAGGCCAGGTTGAAGAGCACCTGGAGGTCCCGGTAATCCTTCGGTTTGAACGGCGCGGCGGCGTTCCGACGGTCGTCGTCCCAGTGCCATCCGCGCCGGCCGAGCAACTCGTAATACCGCGGCCAGGGTTTCACCATCGTTTCCCAGTTCGCCATGAAGAAGTAGCGCAGAAGAAAGCGCTGCTCGTCCGGCTCCAGCTCCGTCGCCGGCTTGAGCGTCCGCTCCAGAAACAGGTCCTTGGCCCTTCCTTCCTCGTATTCCTCCAGCTGAAGGAGCAACGACGGGACCAGGTTCACGGAGATTCGGATTTCCGGAAAATCCTTCAACACGGCCGCCATGTCGTGGTAGGCCTTGACGGCGTGCAGCCGGACCCAGGGGAGGGTGTATTCTCCGGTCTGCGGGTCCTTGTAAAAGGGCTGGTGGTGATGCCAGAGAAAGGCGATCCTAAGCGGTTCCATTCTCGTCTTCCGATTAGATTATGATCTTAGCATAAACAGGCGGATACTGGGAAGGCGGAGGGTTTAATACTGGATCAGGGATAGAATGTCGTGCGCCTTGAACTTGTCGCGGCCCTTCAACCCGACGAGCTCCACCAGAAAGGCCAGGCCGCAGATCTCGCCGCCCAGCTGCCGGACCAGGTCGACCGCCGCCGCCATCGTGCCGCCCGTCGCCAGAAGGTCGTCCACGAGCAGTACGCGCTCGCCCCGCGCAATCGCGTCCCGGTGCACGGCGATCGTGTTGCGGCCGTACTCCAGGGAATAGGTCGATTCGTACACGTCCGCCGGCAATTTTCCCGGTTTGCGGATCGGCACGAACCCCGCCCCGAGCTGGTGCGCCAGCGGCGCGCCGAAGATGAACCCGCGGGCCTCGATCGCGGCCACTTTCCGGACGCCGGCGCTTCGGTAGGACTCGGCCAGCGCCTCCAGAATCGTGGAGAAGGCCTTCGGGTCCTTAAGCAGGGTCGTGATGTCGTAGAAGAGAATCCCCTTCTTGGGAAAGTCCGGAATCTCGCGAATCGACGATTTCAGCGCGTTGAGCTTCCCGTCGCGCCGGGGGGACGCCGGCGCCATCAGAGGATCTCCTCCGGTTTGATCGTCTTCTGGTCGATGATCGCGCGAAGCTTGGTGATGGCCGAATGCTCGATCTGCCGCACGCGTTCCCGCGTCAGGCCGAAAATATTCCCGATCTCCTCCAGGGTGTGCGACATCTCGCCGGCCAGGCCGAAGCGCAAGGTGACCACTTTGCGCTCGTTGTCCTTGAGCGTCCCGAGCCATTTCTCGATCTCCTCACGGTTGCGGATGCCGATGGCCATGATCGACGGCGGGATCTGCGACCGGTCCTCGATGACATCCTTGAGCGAGGTGTCTTCCCGGCCCCCGATCGGGCTGTCCAGCGAATAGGTCTTCCGGATGAGCTGCTGGATTTCGATAATTTCATCCTCCTTGACTTTCATCCGGCGGGCCACTTCCTTCGCGGAGGGCACGTGATTCATCTCCTGCATCAATTGCTCCGAGACGGCCATGTAGTGGTTCAGCTTCTCGACCACGTGCACCGGGAGACGGATCATCTTGCTCTGATTGATGATCGCCCGTTCGATGGCCTGCCGGATCCACCAGGAGGCGTAGGTGCTGAATTTAAAGCCCCGCTTGTAATCGAATTTCTCGACGGCCCGGATCAGCCCGATGTTGCCCTCCTCGATGATGTCCGAGAAGGGCAGCCCGCGGTTGATGTAGCGCTTGCCCATGCTGACCACCAGCCGGAGGTTGGACTCGATCATCTGCTGGCGGGCGGACTCGTCGCCCTGCTCCTGTATCCGCTTTCCGAGGTCCTGTTCCTGCTCAAAGGTCAGGAGGACCGATTTGCGGATCTCCTTCAGGTAGCTTTTGATGGCGTCCATCGTCTCGGCCGGCTCGGGCTCGGCTTCGAGCTTCTCCTCCGCCTCCTCCAAAGCGGCCTCGCCCGGCTCGGCCTCTTCGTCCAGGGAACCGGGCTTTTCGTGGTCGTCGGAATAACTGGTCATGGCGGGAACCCCTCGGCGAAAGCGTGCTGCAAAGCGGCGATGGAAAAACCGCTACGAATGATACCGGATCGAAAAATCTTTGAAGCTTTTCTCGGCCGCTTTCCAGCGGACCTGGACATCCTCGACCCTGGCGCGCGGCGGTCCGCTCCGGAGCTGATCGATCAGGATCTCGATCACCGCCCGATCGCCCTCCGCAAGCACCTCGACGCGGCCGTCCGGAAGATTGCGGCAGAAACCGGTCAGGCCCAGGCGAAGCGCCGCTTCCTGTGTGAACGCCCGGTAATATACACCTTGCACAAGACCGCTGACAAGTATCTCGGCACTCATGGGCATTGAGAATGATAAAGATGGTCGGGACCAAATCCGCGCCGATGGATTCGATCCGTAACAAATATGGTCGGGGCGCGCGGATTTGAACCGCGGACATCCAGCTCCCGAAGCTGGCGCGCTACCGGGCTGCGCTACGCCCCGAAATAAACCGGTGACTTGATGAGAGTGGTTTGATGCCGGTGAACGAAACCGCTTCCTGAGGATTCACTTTCATCCAGCACCCGGCATCCCGCATTTGAATCCATGCGCCTCGGCCACGCCCGGATGCGTGACCTTTCCTTTATAAATGTTGACGCCCTTGGCCAAGGCCGCATCGCGCCGGCAGGCTTCCGACACGCCCCGCCCTGCAAGCTCCAAAAGATACGGAAGGGTCACGTGAACGAGCGCCGACGTCCCCGTCCGCGGAAAGGCCCCCGGCATGTTGGCGACGCAATAATGGATCACGCCGTCGACCGCGTAGACCGGATCCGAATGCGTGGTCGGCCGGGAGGTCTCGATGCATCCGCCCTGGTCGATCGAGACGTCCACGAGAACCGAGCCGCGGCGCATCCCGGCCACGACGCGCCGGGCGACCAGCTTGGGCGCCTTCGCTCCCGTCACCAGCACCGCGCCGACCGTAAGGTCCGCGCTTAAGACCGCCTGCTCGATCAGGTCCGGCTTCAAGAGCCGCAGGATGATCTTGCCGTTGACCGCCGCCTCCATGTTCTGGACGCGGTCCGTCTCGCGATGGAACAGGGTCACCTGGGCGCCCAGCCCCACCGCCATCTGCGCGGCGTTGGTCCCGACCGTACCGGCGCCCAGGATCACGACGCGGGCCGGCGGCACGCCCGGAACGCCGGGCAGGAGCACCCCGCTGCCCCCGTGGATTTTCTGGAGGTAGAAGGCGCCCATCAAAACCGACATCCGTCCGGCGATCGCGCTCATCGGCCGCAGCACCGGAAGCGATCCATCCGGCAGCTGGATCGTCTCATAGCCGATCGCGATCACGTCGCGTGCGAGCAGCGCGTCGGTCAACGAGCGGTCGGCCGCGAGGTGGAGAAAGGTAAAGAGCGTCTGGCCCTTTTGAAGCAGGGGATATTCCGACGCCAGAGGCTCCTTGACCTTCACGATCAGCTCGGCCTCGCCGAACAATCGGGCGCGATTTTCCAGGACGTCCGCCCCCGCCGATCGGTAGGCCTCGTCCGGATAACCGCTGCCTTCGCCGGCGCCGCGTTCCACCAGCACCCGGTGGCCGGCCTTGACGACCGCGCCGACCGCTTCCGGCGTCAGAGAAACCCGATACTCGTTGTCCTTGATTTCCTTCGGAACCGCGATGACCATAAGCGAGCTTTGAGAATATCAGGTCAAAAATGAAATGTCAATGAAACACCGTTCGACAACGGATGGGGCTGCCGAAGGACGGGACCCGCCGAGATCATGCCCCGCGCCTCAAGCGAAGGCGGGGGGACCGCCGTCCCGAGCGAACGGCCGCCGGTCGCTTGACCGAGAATTTGATTTTCACTACAATGGATTCATGTTCTCACCGATCGAATGGCATCACGGCATCGTCCGGATGCTGGACCAAACCCGCCTTCCGCACGAGGTGGTCTGGGTGGACTGCCCCGACCACCAGACCGTCGCCAAGGGCATCCGGGAGCTCTGGGTGCGCGGCGCCCCGGCCATCGGCGTCGCGGCCGCGATGGGCTACGCGCTCGGGGCCCAGGCGATCCGGGCCGGCTCCCACGATGACTTTGTCCGCCAGCTCAAGCCGATCCACGACACGCTCGCCGCGACGCGCCCCACGGCCGTCAACCTGTTCTGGGCCTTGAACCGCATGAACGCGGTCGTTCTGCTCCACCGGGACAAGCCGGTCGATGAGATTAAAAACAGACTGGTCCAGGAAGCCAAGGCCATTCATGAGGAGGACATCCGCCGGAACGTCGCGATGGGCCGGCACGGCGCCGCGCTGATCCACGATGGGGATACGATCCTCACCCACTGCAACACCGGCGCGCTGGCCACGGGGGGGCACGGAACCGCGCTGGGCGTCGTTTTCTCGGCGTGGGAAAGCGGGAAGCGGGTTAAGGTCCTGGTCGACGAAACCCGCCCGGTCCTTCAGGGCGCGCGGCTCACGATGTGGGAGCTCCAGCAGAACAAGATTCCGGCCACGCTGATCACGGACAACATGGCCGGCTCCTTCATGAACAAAGGCGCGGTCCGTCTGTGCCTCGTCGGGGCCGACCGGATCGCGGCCAACGGGGACACCGCCAACAAGATCGGCACCTATTCCGTCGCGGTGCTGGCCAGGGCCCACCGGATCCCCTTCTACGTCGCGGCGCCGACCTCCACGATCGATTTCTCAATCGCGTCCGGGGACGCCATTCCCATCGAGGAACGGAACCCGGACGAGGTGACGAACGTGTTCGGCAAGGTCCGCATCGCGCCCGCCAACGTGGAGGCCGCCAACCCGGCCTTCGACGTCACGCCGGCGAAATACATCACCGGGATCATCACCGAAGAGGGCATCTTCAAGCCCGGCGAGCTGAAACGGAAGCTGGGCGGCGCGAAGCGGGCTTAAACCGCCCGCCCGCGAAGCGGTCCGTCAACGGCCCATCTGGACGAGGGTCAGCCGGTTCCCGTCCGGATCGGCAAACGACGAGAACATCGCCCCGCCCGGCGCCGTCCGGACCGGGCTCAAGCGAACCCCGCGCCGCTTGAGGCCGGCCGCCATCTTCTCGATGCCCTTCACCCGGAGCATGATCCCCCAGCCTCCGTTGGGCTTCCCGCCGCGCTTCCCCTTCTTTCCGCCCATCGAGTGAAGTCCGAGCACCGTCCCGCCCGGAACCTTGAACTCCGCATAGAACGCCATCCGCATCGAGGGCTTGAACCCAAGCTTTGAATAAAACGCGACCGACCGCTTGATGTCCTTCGATTCCGCCATCACCCACGAATCCGAAATCCCCTTGGCCATTTTTTCCTCCTTTTTGTTTTAATTCGTATTATCCATCGCCCGTCCCGCTAATACCAGATCTCCATCCGAAGACCCTTTTGATCCCGCGGCGGGTCGGAAGGAAAACGAACCGCCTCGCCCGCGACGATCCGCAGCGCGGTCCAGGCCGCGGCGAACGCGTCCAGAAGATCGTCCGCGGCCACGCCCTCCGGCCGGACATCCAAATAGCTTCTGGAAAAACCGGGAAGCCGGTCTTCCAGCGCCTGAATCCGGTCCAGCCGGCCCTGCGAGCCTTTCTTGTTGTGGCTCATGGAGCGTCCGTTCATCTCCCGGAACGACAGCTCGGGATGGACCTCCAAAATCCTTTTTTGCAATTCGGGGGTCATCTGCTCGTCCACCTCGCGGACCTTGGGAAGGATCCCGAACCCCTGGCGGGTCAGGCCGTGCCGCTTCGCTTCTTCATAGACGGCCGCCCCGAGCGCCGCGCGGACCGGCGGAGAAAACACGCTGCTCGACCGGGGAGGGCCGAGGAGCCGCCGCGCCTGCCGGTCGCAGGCCCGGCCCCCTTTAGACTCGGCGCCCAGCAGGCCGATCGGGATGTCGATCGCGATCACGTCCGGAAACGGATCGAGCACCAGAAGATCCTTGAACGAACGGAACGTCTTCGTTTCAAAGATCCGGTCCGCTCCCTTTTGAACCTCGACCTCCACGCCGACCCACCCGCCGCGAAACCCGTCCACTCCCATCACACGTCTCATTGTGATTCGCTCTCCTTGATTGTTGTATTCCGCCCGCCGCATGCGAGGACGGAGCGGAGCCTCTATTCCCCCGGACCCGGCCCCTTCCCTTTCACTCCGGAACTTGCGGAGCCTGAATCGGGCCCAGGCATTTCGTCTCGCCGCTTGAAAGGACCGCGCAGGTATGCCGGCCTCCGGCGCTGAGGGCGACGACGCCGGTCAGTCCGGAAAAAACCGGGTAGGCGGCCGTTTTGTCCTTAACGGCGCCCAACTGGCCGAGCGAGTTGCTTCCCCAGCAGAAGACTTCGCGACTTTCCAACAACGCGCAGGTGTGCCGGCTCCCGGCCGTGATCCCGGTGGCCTTGCCCAGCGGGACCGTCCCTCCGCCCGGGGCCGGAACGACCACCCGGACCGGCGTGAGCGAATCCTTCCCCCGGCCGTCTCCGAGCTGGCCTTCGAAGCCCTTGCCCCAGCATTCCACCGTTCCGTCCCGGAGCAGCGCGCAGGTATGCCGCCTCCCGGCCGCCACCGCCCGCGCCTTCCCGGAGATCGGAACGGGGCGGGGCGGGAAGGACTGCTGCTCCTGACTCCCGAGCCCGAGCTGACCGTAATGATTGTCCCCCCAGCAGAGGAGCCGCCCGTCCTCCTGCACGGCGCAGGAATGCTCGGCCCCCGCGGCCGTGGAGACCGCCCGGAGGATGTTCGGCACGACGACCGGAAGGGAAGGCTTTGGCAGGGACGGCCGTTGCACGCCGGTCTGGCCCGTCCGGTTGTCCCCCCAGCAGACGACCTCCCCGTCGATCAGGAGCGCGCAGGTATGGTTGCGGCCGGCCGCGATCTGGATCGCCGGGCCGACCGGCGTCAGCACCGGTTTTGAGGAGGAACGTTTCGTGAGATCGGCGAGCTGGGCCTGATCGTTCCTCCCCCAACATTTCACCTGGCCCGTCGTCAACGCCGCGCAGGTATGACCGTCCCCCGCCGCAAGGACCGCCACATTGGACAGAGCGGAAACCTCCACGGGAGTCTCCGAATCCGCCGTCGTCCCGTTTCCGAGCTGGCCGTAACGGTTGTTTCCCCAGCAAACCGCCTTCCGGTCCGACGTCACCTCGCAGACATGGTCATCCCCCGACGCGATCATCCGAGGGGTTGACGCCGGCTCCCCCGCTTCCGCCGGAACGCCATGGGTGATCAGAAAAAAAACCGTCAGGAAAATAGTGCGACGCATCATTCAACTCCTCCCAATACTCCATCTCTTCCGCCGGCGCGGGGCCGGAAATCCCCCGCCCTCACCGCCCGAACGGATTCTCCGTAACGGGTTTGCCGCACGGGGGGCGGAAGGATGAGATATTCATCGAACCGCTGTTGAGGACAAAGGCTTCGTCGCCGCCGGGCGAGAAGACGATCCGGACCGGGTCCAGCCCCTCCGGCGCCAGGGAAAGCTCGCATTTCACGGCCATCTTTTCAACGGAGATCACGGTCAGGGAGCTGTTCGCGCAGCAGTGCGCCACGTAGACATACTTCCCATCCGGCCCAGCCGCCACGGCCGATCCGCCGGCCCCCTTGACCTGGATGCGCCGGACGACATGAAAAGGGACCGCCGTCAGGTCGATCACCTCGACGGCGGCTTCGGTGTCATGAGAGACGTAGGCCTGCGATCCGTCCGGGGTCACGGCCACGCCGACCGGGTTGCGCCCGACATCGACCGCGCGAACCTCGCCCGTGGCTTCGTCGACCGCCAGCAACTGGTTCGAATCCCGGCTCGTGACCAGAAGGGCCCCTCGGGGCGCAATCGCGATATCGCCCGGGTAGCCGGGCAGCGGGATCACGCGTTGTTTTTTCTCCCTGAGGTCGAAGATCGTCAGCGCCTTCGCCTGGTAATGCGGAATGTAGAGCGTCTGTCCGTCACTCGCCACCGTGACGTTCCCGGGTCCCTTCTCCCTCAAGGGGATCCGCCCCACCACCCGATAATCGGTCGTGTCGATCACGGCGAGGTCATTGCCGTCGTGGCGGATCCAGTAGACGTAGCGTCCGCCGTATCCCGATGGTCCGGCGGGTGCTTCCCGGGTCCCTTCTCCGGGAGGCGGCCCCGATCCGAGATCGATCCGCCGGATGACGCGGCGGGTTTCGAAATCGAACACGGCGATGGAATCGGTGTGGGGAACCTCGAATAAGATCATGGATTGGGGCCGCGGGGACGACGCGCTTTCCGCGCCGGAGGGATCGGGGGAAGCCGCCGATGATAAAACGGCCAGGGCAGCGCCCGCCGAAAGTCCGATTGTCCAAAAGCACGCCATTTTATCTTACGCTCCTCCGCGCGAGGGCGGACATGAAGTCAGGATCTGCTTCCCTTACTTCGGATTACGGGTGCCTTTGCAACTTGGGAAATTCATGCAGGACCAGAATTCGCCGAATTTTCCGGTTTTGAGCCGCATGGGACCCTTGCAAAGCGGGCACGCGGGCGCGCCCGGCATCGCCCCGGCGGCCGTGTCTTTGGCGCCCGGGGCTGTTTCACTTCCGGTCGACGTGAGGAACTTGCACCAATCGCAAGCGGACGGCTCCGGGGGCGGCATCGGGCCGTCGAGCAAGCGGACGACGCCCTCGAGGAAACCCATGAACGCGGCGTCGTCACGAGGGACCGCGATCCACTGCATGTTCCCCTCAAGAACCTGACGCAGAGGACCGGGATGCGCGCAGCGGTCGGGAGTGAAGTAGATGAGTCCGAGGCTGCGGATGGGGCCGAGGGCCAGGGCGCCCTCGGCCGGATGTTCAAGCGCCAGGGCGTAGGCATGGAGTTGCCGGCCGTACATCTCGGCCTTCTCGTCGTTCGGGCTGCCGGTTTTAAAATCGAAGACGGCGTAGGAACCGTCGTCGAGCTCGGCCGCGATGTCGAAGCGGCCGCTGATGTGGCAGGTGCCCTCCAGGCCGGAGAATGCGAGGGTCTTGGAGCGCACGGGCTTCTCTCCGTGGGTAACGACGCCGGGCGGGGGGCCGGGGCAGATCGACTCGGTCCGCTTTCCCGAATAGAACTCTTTCTGGAGGGCCGCGATCGTGGTGAAAATGGCGGGAAGGGGGATCGAAGGCTGGAAGATCCCGTGCTTCACCTTCCGAACGAAGCAGTGCTTGCAGCCGTCATAAAGGAACGTGAGGTCCGAAGGACTCAGCCTGTAGTTCATGATCCACCTGCGCTCAACCCTAACGTTTCCCGGAGAAAGGGTTTAAATCGCCGCGCCTTTTAATACCGTAAAACGGTATTCCAGGACATTGCTCTTTCGCCCGGCTTTGTCGCGTATGAAGACCTCGAAGCGATGCGTCTTCTGCGCCGCCGTGTCCGGGACGACGCTTCGGCCCGTATAACGGCCGTCCCCTTTTGCCGCGTCGCCGTCCAGACCGTCGTCATGAATCGCGACCTCGATCTTCTCCGCGCCTTCCCTCACCTGGTACAGAAGCGGAACGATCGCCTTCGGATCGCGCGGGCTCTCGATGCGGACCGAGATCGTATAAACCGTTCCGGGAGGGCCGGAGGAGGGATCGACCGCAAGGTCCAAGATCACCGGGCCGGCACCCTGCCCGGCCGCGAGAGAGCAGGACATCGCCGTCAGGGCAACCGCAACAAGGGCCGTCACCTTTCGCATTGTATCATGTCCTCATCGCGAATCGTTTCAAAATTTCCGTCGTACGGAACGGACCGACTGTTTATTGTGCCCTGACCCAAATTGTTCAGACCTCCAGTTGTATCAGCATGGGGGCATACACAAAAAGAAACATAGCGAATGAAATGATCCAGAGCGCCTGAGACAGTCCAATCCAGACCCCATAATGGAACGGATCGATCAAAGGGAAAAGCACCCGGACGATCGCGGCGACGGCCAGGACGGCAAACATCCGGGACAATCCCGCCGGAGGATCCAACACATTTCGGCCCGTGTGTCCGAGAGAAACGCGCGCCATCATGCCGATCGTCATCAGGCCGATGCCTCCGACGGTGAAGGCGTGCAGCGCCAGATACGGGGAAACATTAAAAACGAAGACGGCGGCCTTGAGCGCAAAACCGGCGACCAGCGACCCGTACGCGAGATACAGGACCCATAACAACGGTTTTTT
Organism: Nitrospiria bacterium; assembly: GCA_035517655.1. NCBI lineage: Bacteria > Pseudomonadati > Nitrospirota > Nitrospiria > Nitrospiria bacterium. The sequence goes on from DATIYJ010000071.1 coordinate 17,317, forward strand.
CCACAGCCCGTGCGTATGCCACGCTGCGAGCCTCGCCCCATGAAGAACAAATAAAATCCCGGCCAGCAGGGCCACGGGCGCCTGATTGGGCATCAGGAGATCGGCGATCCAGAACACAAGGAATAGGAGCAGGCTGGAAACATCGAGCCATTTCCAATTCTTCAGTTGAACGGGGTAGCCCACGCCTCTCTCGATAAAGGTCGGGATGACCCTCCTCGCCATCGTAAAAATGAGAGCCAAAATCAGATAAAGTCCGGAGTACAACCCCCAGGACACGCCGTCCGGCAGGACACGGAGCGCGCCTAAATAGAAGGTCAAATTGCCGGCAAGCATCAGGGCCAATATCAGGAGAATACCCCAATGCTCCCGTTGTCTCGTCTTCAAAACAGGCCGGGCCGTGCTCAATAGGAGAAAAACAATGAACAGGCTGTCGGAAACGGCCGCGAGCCCAATGGGCGCCACGCCTCCGAGAAAGGGGACGATCCGACCCGCCGTCCAGAGGAGAAACAGAAGGAGGAGCGGGACACCGTTGAGCGTCGGGATATCCGTCCAATTCCTAACCGCGGTCAGCAGAAATCCGGCAACGACCGCCAGGCCGTATCCGTAGATCATTTCGTGCGCATGCCACGTCACGGGCGACAGCCCGTTGAACCGGATTTTCCAGCCGAAAACAAAAACACCCATCCAGACCAGGATCGATAAAACCGCAAACCCCGCCGCGCCCAGGAAAAACGGGCGGAATCCAAGATCAAGAAACGCAAACTTCCCCGCGACCTTCCGGTTCTCGATGTTGATCACTTCTATCTCCGCCTCACCCTTCACGCCTTACGGTTCTTCATCCACGACGCACGGGGCAAGGGCTGGGTCGGCCCTCCGTCAGGAATAATTGTACTCTGAGCGCGGGGCCGGAGCCGAATGTCTTCATGGTTCGGACGGTTTTACCGGAGCGTCGGAAGCGGCGCTTTGGCGATTCAGGAACCATTTCCACCGGAAATAGACCTCGATCTGCCGCGCGTTGACATCGCCGCTGATGCGGGCATCGTCCGACTGATTGAACCGAATGAAGCGGCAGACCACGCCCAGGCCCATCGTGCCGCGCGGATTCGCCTCATGGTCGACGCCGAGTCCGACGTCCGGACCGCGGCCGCGAAGCCCCACGTCGCCGAAGGAATACTTGACCTCGTCCCCGTACCAGCCGTATCCCCCGTGGAGATAAATCCGGTTCGGCCCGGGCCGCCAGAACGCGTAATCGAGCCCGGGATTCACGATGTAGTTCTTCGACGAGCCGTAGCCCAGTTGCAGCGGCGCGGAAAGCGGGCCTCCGCCCGCGTATCCGCCGAGAATCGCAAAACCCGCCCCCGAACCGGACAGGCCCTTCTGAAAATCAATATTCATCAGCTGAAATCCGAGATAAGGCTTCGCTTCATCCGCCGCCGCCGGGCCGCACAGGACCAGCGTCGCAAAAAGCCCGG